>NZ_KV794795.1:0-60053 GCF_001808895.1 Corynebacterium sp. HMSC070E08 | reverse complement strand
CGCAAATCCACACGAAATGTCCCTTAAGCCAAAAGGCGCTCACACAGTGAGCGCCTTGTGGAGCATAGGAGAATCGAACTCCTGACCTTCTGCTTGCAAAGCAGATGCTCTACCAATTGAGCTAATGCCCCAGCAGCTACATAGCGTACTCCTTGTGCGCGCATCTACGAAATCATGACCGGCAGAGTAGTCCTCACCAAGCGCGGTAACTTTCGTCACTTTAGTTAACTCACACCTCTTTAGTTGCGTGTCACCACGGAAAACAGCACGCGAAAGAGGGACAATGAGTCGTCTCTGAAACTTTAGTGGAAGGTCGTCATGCGCCGAATAATCCTCCGCTCCGTAGCCGCACTCACGTTGGCTGCCACCGTCACGGTCCCACAGCAAGCAACTGCCCAGGAGCTGCCCCCGCTGCCGCAGCCACCCATCCCGCAGCCAACGATTCCAACCGTGCAGGACATGCGCAAGGAAGTAGACCGCATCGAGTACGAGGCCTACAAGGCCCTGCCCAAGGAGCTACAGGACAATCCAGCTTTCGCCGGGTCCTCACGCCCGGCGGCGACTCAGAGCGGCAAGCCACGAACAGACAAGCCCAACCAGACTGACAAGGCGAAGTCCCAATCAATAGCGGACAAAACCTGCTCCAATTGCGTAGCCATCACTTACGACGATGGCCCGGATGCATTGACGGGCCAGCTTCTCGACACCTTGAAGGCCAAGAACGCCCACGCCAGCTTCATGGTCCTAGCTCCTCATGCCTATGCCCATCCCGAGCTCCTCCGGCGAATGGAAGCGGAGGGCCACACCGTGGGCAACCACACCGATACACACCGCGAACTGAACAAGCTTCCCGCGAATGACGTTGACGCCGAAATCAAATCAGGTGCCGCTGCCATCAAGGCAGCAACAGGCGAAAGCCCCCGTTGGCTGCGACCACCCTACGGTGCAACGAACCAGACAGTCGCTAACGCAGCCAAAAACAACGGACAAGCACAAGCCCTGTGGAGCATTGACACCCTAGATTGGAAGGACCGCAACTCCGACCATATCTGCGCAGCGGCCGTTGACGGCGCCCAAGCAGGCGACATCATCCTCATGCATGACATTCACGTCACGACTGTCGACGCCGCCCCATGCGTTATTGACGGCCTCCGCGCCAAAGGTTTAGAGCCTGTATCGTTGGACACCCTTATCCCTAACCCCGAACCTGGACGCCAGTACCTCAATAGATAGACCAAGAGGTAACGGCCCAAGATCAGGTCATGCCGTAGGAGCAAGCTAAGACAAAAGCTTGCCCTACGGCATTTTCTTTGCGTAGATCCGTCTGAGGTCGCAGCCCTCCATATACCCACTTTGGAGTCGGGCTAAAAAACAAAGAGAAGCACCCCACCAAGTGGTGGGGTGCTTCCTAAGCTCTGGCTCCGTTAGGGGCGAAGCCGATTCAAGCTAGCTTGAATTAGAAGGGGAGCTTGATGTTCAGAGCCTTAGCAATTGCCGGGAAGGCAGCTGCGATTGCGGCCAGGACACCAGCGACGATGCCGAAGATAGCGAGCGGGGTCGGCTTGCCATCGTTGGACAGCTTGTCCTTGATGTTGGAGGACTTGTCATCCTTGTTGTTGCCCGGCTTGGTAGCGTCGTCGGAACCGTTGTCGCCGCCCTTGTTGTCACCGTTGTTGTCGGCGGACTTATTAGCCAGATCCTGAACAGCCTTGATGAGGGCATCGGTGCGGTCAGCCTGATCCTTGCGGGCCTGGACGTCGTCGGCCTTCTGCTTGATATCAGCCTGAACTGCGTTATCAGCGTTGACAACCTTGCGGAAAGACTCTTCCCACGTGATGTCGTAGTTAGACGGACCGAAGACCTCGCGGTTAGCGGCGACCTTAGCTGCGGTGTAAGCGTTGCGCTCCTCATCGCTGTGAGCATCGCCGTTGAACAGGGCAACCGGAGCGTTGGCGAACGGAGCCTCCGGGTTACCGATCTGGTTCGGAACCTTGTCGCCGAGGATACGCGGGCCGTAGATACGGTTACCCTCGTACTTGCTCTCGTTGTCACCCGAAGTAACGTTCTTGAAGGTCCAGTCCTGCAGGGCCTTGAAGTCCTCCTCCTGATCAACCAGAAGGTTGTAGTTGTGCTCGAGAGCTTCACCCAAGACTCCGCCGTGGTCGAAGAGCTTGAAGTAGGCCTCACGCAGGGTCGGCTTCGGGGTGGTGCCGTCGATATCAACGGTCTGGTTGTCCTTCGCCTCACGGAGCTCCAGCTCACGCTTACCAGCAGCGTAGTTAGCCTCGAGGACACGGATTACCTTGACCTGAGCGTAAGCACGCTCCAGGAAGCCCTGGCGAACCAGAACGTCAGACTTCTGAGCCTCGCGGGAAGCAGCCTGAGCAGCCTCGCGAGCTTCCTCGAGTGCAGCGTGGTCATCCTTGAGGGACTGGAGCAGCATCTCGGAATCAGAGATCAGGGTCTCGAGCTTGTCGATGTAGTGGCGGGTGATGAACTGATCCTTGTTGTCACCATCACGGTCACCTGCGCGGTCGAAGGCCTTCTTGTATTCCTTGATGGTCTTCTCGAGGTTCTTGATGTTCTCAGCCGGAACGGTGTTAACGTTGTTGGCATCCTCCGGGTCGATCTTCTTGATCGGGAAGCCCAGCGCGTCCGGGGTCTTGAGCGCCGGCAGGCCGCCCTTAGCGCCCTCGTCGTTCAGAGCGTTGAGGTCGGTAGCGAAGAGGCCGTCGGACTTGTAGTCGCCTTCCTTACCGATGATGTTGGTTACGGTGTTGTTGTAGTCAACAGCCTTTTCCTCGTAGTTGGCCCATGCCTTGTCAGCAGCCTTGTCCTTCTCCAGAGCGTAGTTCACGGAGTTCATGGCGGACTGGTAGTTAGCCTCTGCCTTAGCCAGCTGCTTGGTAGCCTCGTTTGCAAACTGAACGTAGGCCTTCCACTGTGCCTGCTCGAAGAGGTTGATGCCGTCACCCTGGATTGCTGCAGCCTGGGTGTAAGCATCGACGAACTGGTTGTTGTTGATGATGTAGTTAGCAGTCTCGTTGGTCATTGCAAAGAGCTGCTCTTCGGTCACGTTGTCAGCAACGGAGCCGTTGTCAGCGGATGCATCCGGCTTGTTGAAGCCGTCACCCTGGGTGGTACCCGGAGTGGTGTCCTCAGCGAAAGCCGGGACGGCAACACCGGAGATACCGGTGGCAACTGCGATAGCACCTGCGAGAGCGGCGGTGCGAACACGGTTCTTGAACATGTAATTCCCCTATGAGAGTTGAGGTCGGACTGTGAAAATTATCTTACGATAACCGTCGTGTAGGGCGACGCTAGCAATCGTTCTTCATGAATGATCTTCACATTCTCAACGAGTAGTGCAGCTTTTGTCGCTGCAGCAAGATTATCGAAGTCTGGCGGGTCTTTCCAGTCAAACACAACTTATTTTTAAACTTTTTCCAACCAGCTGGCGGCGATGCCTAGCATTTTAGCTGGTAGATGGCATTCTTCTATACAGGAGTTGAAATTGAAACTATTTCGAACCTTTGTGACAGCTGTGAATGAACTACCCCTATCTGGGTAATAATTACACGAATGTCATTGCACTTGCTAGGGTGTCGGCCCAACTTTCACCCCTTGCTCCCCCTGATACCTAGAACGGGTGATTCCTGTGGGCCTTCGTGGGGCTTAAGTGGAAAAAGGAAAGACACCCAGCTTCGTTGTCGTCGCTGAGCGTCTTTCCTTACTTATATTGTGGAGCATAGGAGAATCGAACTCCTGACCTTCTGCTTGCAAAGCAGATGCTCTACCAATTGAGCTAATGCCCCATTGTTCCGTGGTGGGCCTAGCTGGAATCGAACCAGCGACCTCATCGTTATCAGCGATGCGCTCTAACCGACTGAGCTATAGGCCCTTGACCGGAACGAGTAGTTACTCTACATAGGACTGGCGATTTATTACAAATCGCCTGGTCATATGCAGTATTTGAAGCTCTTTTTGCTTCACTTTGTATCGCTATTGATGCGGCTCATCTTGCAGGCGGATCTTGAATCCACCGAAGACGTCCACGATGGCGTTATATATAACAGCCATGAGTGGCGCCAGAATCGTCATCAGGACGGCGATGATAGCGCCGAACAGGGCGGCTGCAGAGACGACCAATCCGAAAGAGACCTCAAAACCGCCGCCGACACCGCCGACAAGGCTGTTGAGGGAATCCCAGATGCCCGCCTGGTCAAGGCCGATGTACAGCAGGCACACGGCGATGATCCAGGCCACGAGGCCGACGAGGGACATGGCCAAGCCAACGCGGAACGCCGACATGGGCGAAATCCGGGCTAGGTGAAGCTCTCGTCCAATCATGGGTTACTCCTCGTCCTTATCGGAGTCCTTGTCTTCGCCCTTTTCCTGCTTGGAGTTCTCTCCAAACTTGAGGTGCTCGGGCTTGACGTCCTCGACGGACTTTTCACCCTTGGCAACTGCCTGGGCGTCCTCTTCGCCGTCGTCCTCGACGTTGCGGTCGATGGCCAGCAGCTCGACGTCATCGGCCAGGTTGACCAAGCGCACGCCCATGGTGGCGCGGGAGCTCGGGCGAATCTGGTTGACTTCGGTGCGGACAACACCACCTGCAGAGGTGATGGCAAAGATCTCGTCGTCCTCGTCGACGGCGATTGCTGCAATGAGCTTGCCGCGCTTTGGCGTGTACTTGAAGGTCATCACGCCGAGGCCACCGCGGCCCTGCGGTGTGTACTCCTCAATGGCGGTGCGCTTGCCGTAGCCGCCGGAGGTAGCCACCAGGAGGAACTGGCCGTCATTGACCACGGACATGGACAACAGCTGGTCATCGCCGCGGAAGCGCATGCCCTTCACGCCGGCGGTAGCGCGGCCCATCGGGCGCAGCTGGTCATCGTCCGCAGTGAAGCGGATGGCCTGGCCCTGCTCAGAGGTGAGAAGGATGTCATCGCCCTCGTTGACCAGCTGGGCACCGATCAGCGCATCGCCCTCGTTGAGGTTGATGGCGATAAGCCCGGCGGAACGTGCGGACTCGTAATCGGTCAGGCGGGACTTCTTTACGCGGCCCTGCTGGGTAGCAAGGACCAGGTATGGGGCGTCCTCGTAGGACTGGATCTGAATGACCTGGGCAATTCGCTCCTCCGGCTGGAACTCCAGCAGGTTGGCCACGTGCTGGCCGCGAGCGGTACGGCCTGCCTCCGGGAGTTCGTAGGCCTTGAGGCGGTAGACGCGGCCGAAGTTGGTGAAGAACAGGATCCAGTCGTGCGTGGAGCAGACGAAGAAGTTCTTCACAATATCGTCCTGCTTGAGCTCCGCGCCGCGCACGCCCTTGCCGCCGCGCTTCTGTGCCTTGTAAGCATCCACCTTGGTGCGCTTGGCGTAACCGGTAGCGGTGATGGTGACAACGACGTTCTCGCGAGCGATGAGATCCTCATCGGACACGTCGCCGGAAGCGGCGACGATCTGGGTACGACGCTCATCGCCGTACTTTTCGACGATTTCCTCGAGCTCATCGTGGACGATCTGACGCTGGCGCTCCTCGCGGGCCAGGATGTCCTTGAGGTCCGCGATGATCTCCTCGATCTCCGCCAACTCATCGATAATCTTCTGGCGCTCCAGGGCGGCCAGGCGGCGCAGCTGCATAGCGAGGATGGCATCGGCCTGGACATCGTCGACGTCGAGAAGCGCCTTTAGGCCCTCGCGTGCCTCATCAACCGTGGGGGAACGGCGGATGAGCGCGATGACTTCATCGAGCATGTCGAGCGCCTTGACCAGACCGCGCAGAATGTGGGCGCGCTTTTCAGCCTCATCGAGGCGGAACTGGGTACGGCGGACAATGACCTCGATCTGGTGGGCCACGTAGTAGCTCAGCATCTGATCCAGGCGCAGGGTGCGCGGCACGCCATCCACGATGGACAGCATGTTGGCACCGAAGGAGGTCTGCAGCTGGGAGTGCTTGTACAGGTTATTAAGGACAACGCGTGCAACGGCGTCTCGCTTGAGGGTGACCACGATGCGCATGCCCACGCGGTCGGAGGATTCATCCTCAATCTTGGCAATTCCGGCAATCTTGCCGTTAACCACAGACTCCGCGATATTGGAGATCATGTTGTCCGGGTTGACCTGGTAGGGCAGCTCAGTGATAACGATGGTCTGGCGGTTGCCCACCTCCTCAATGGAGGTCACGCCGCGCATGCGGATAGAACCGCGGCCGGTGGTGTAGGCATCCTTGATGCCCTGGTCACCCACGATGAGACCCGCGGTGGGGAAATCCGGGCCCTTGACGCGCTCCATACAAGCAGCCAAGGCTTCTTCCTCGGAAGCATTCGGGTTATCCAGCAACCAGTAGATGGCATCCGCCAGTTCGTTGAGGTTATGCGGCGGAATGTTGGTGGCCATACCGACGGCGATACCGCCGGAGCCGTTCATCAGCAGGTTCGGAACGCGGGAGGGCAGGATGGTCGGTTCCTGCGTCTTACCGTCGTAGTTCGGGGCGAAGTCGACGGTGTTTTCGCGGATGTCGCGGACCATCTCCATGGCCAACGGCGTCATGCGACACTCCGTATAACGCATAGCTGCCGGGCCGTCATTACCACGGGAGCCGAAGTTACCTTGGCCGTCGACCAGCGGATAGCGCATGTTCCACGGCTGGGCCAAGCGCACGAGGGTGTCGTAGATGGCGGAGTCACCGTGCGGGTGGAACTGGCCCATCGTGTCCGAGACCGGGCGGGCGGACTTTACGTAGCCACGGTCCGGGCGGTAGCCGGAGTCATACATGGCGTAGAGGATGCGGCGGTGAACCGGCTTGAGGCCGTCGCGCACCTCCGGCAAGGCGCGGCCGACGATGACGGACATGGCGTAGTCGATGTAGCTCGACTCCATCTCCTCATTGATGTCAATTGGTTGGATGCGATCGAAGAGATCACCGTTGTTATCACTCATGAGGCCCTATCTTACCGTTTAGGGCTGTCTGAGACGGTTTCTGGCGCGGCAGTGGTATCACGGTGATACCATTTCTACCATGGCTATGACACTGCGCCTGACCCCAGAGCAAGACCACGCGCTGACCTTGTTGGCTTCCGCGCAAGGTACTTCCAAGCACGAGGCGGTAGTCCGCGCCGTCGTCGCGGCGGCCGCACGGACCTTGTCGGATGCTGAGGTACAGGACACCGCACGCCGGCTGCTGCCCGGGCGCTCGGAATTGGAGGCGGAGATCCGCCGGGCACGAGGGGTGCGTCAGTGAATGTTGAGCAACTGGTTGTAGTCGCACGGGAGTTCTGCCGGGTTTATCGCGTACGGATTACTGACTTCGCCGCCTTGGCTGCGGCAGCTGCCGCGAGCACGGCCTCCGTCGAGGGGATTGCAGTGCATGGCAGCCGCGCTGCGGCGGCACACTCGCTGGAGACGGTCTTGCGCTCAGTGCCCGCGTTGAGCGGAAAGAATGAAGAATTCGCGCGATTGTGCGCGCAGGTCTATCTTTCTGTTGCAGAAGTTATGTAAGTTAAACAAGATAAGGAAGTCTCCCTCCCCTATCTTTCGAGAAAGGAATCCCCTATGTCCTCTGTGTCTTTGAAGAAGTTCCTCGCCGCCGGCGTTGTGGCCACCACCCTCACCACTGCCATCGCCCCCGCCGCGAGCGCTGAGACCGCAGACGATTCCTGGAAGAAGAACGTCAACCCCGACTTCCAGCAGGGCGAAGGAGGCTCCTCCCTGACTGGCTCCACGCCCATCGACATGACGCTCATCATCGGCGGTTCCATCGCTGCTGCGATGGCGCTGCTCAAGCTCGTCGTGGACAACAACCCAGCTCTGCGCGCCCAGGCAGATGAATTCGCCGCGCAAATCGGCATGGCAGGCTCCTCCGGTTCTTCCGAGCACAACCGTCTCTACGAGGGTGGTCTCGACTTCGACCTCGAGCGCCTCGCTCGCACCAATGGTTTCCCGGAGATTGCTGACCAGCTTGCCGCGCTCAAGGCAGGCTCCAGCGCCCCGGCACAGTAAGCTCGCCTGTATGACAAACCTCTCCCAACTCCTCCAGTCCCCTACCCGCAACGCCGTGGTGGCGGACTTGTCCACAGCAGCAGACGATGCTGTAGCATCCCTCACCGGTATCACCGGCATGGCCTTCAAGGGCGCCTTGGTGGCCGCAAAGAAGGCGGACTCCAAGGTTCTGTCGAAGGGAATCAACCAGATGCTGCCGGAGCTGCTCAACAGCCTGGATTCCTATTGGAAGGAATTTGAGGGCTCAGAGCAGTCCGACTTTGGCACCTACTTGGACGGGCGCAGCGGCGAAATTACAGAGTCCCTTATGTCTGCAGCTGATAAGTCCGCCGAAGATATTAAAGCCCCCGGTATCGCGCGGACCTACAAGTCGCTGCGCGGCAAGGCCTCGTCCATTGTGGAGCCTCACGTGGCGACCATCGGCCGTGTGGTGCAGCGCCACATGGATACCGTATAAGTGGATTAACTATCCGGGCCCCAGGCACCGAAGAACAAAAGACCAGCACCTCTTTCTGAGGGCTGGTCTTTTTTTTGCTTTCTCTTGTTCCCCTATGGGCTCGTGCTCTGAGACGCCTTAGACGTCGAGGAAGCGAACGTCCTTCGCACGGCGGGTAATGAAGGAGCGACGAGCGGCCACGTCATCACCCATCAGGATGGAGAAGAGCTCATCGGCGCGCTGCGCATCTTCCAGATCCACGCGGCGCAGGACGCGGGTGGTCGGATCCAAGGTGGTTTCCCACAGCTCGGCAGCGTTCATCTCACCCAGACCCTTGTAGCGCTGGATGCCGTCGTCCTTGTTGATTTTGCGGCCCTCTTCCAGGCCCTCAGCCAGCAGCTTGTCGCGCTCAGCATCGGAGAAGGCGTAGCCCGGCTGGCCCTTGGCCCACTTCAGCTTGTACAGCGGCGGATTCGCCAGGTAGACGTGACCATCCTCAACCAGCTGCGGCATGAAGCGGAAGAGCAGGGTCAGAAGCAGCGTGGCGATGTGCTGGCCGTCCACGTCGGCATCGGCCATGAGCACGATCTTGTCGTAGCGCAGCTTGGAAATATCGAACTCTTCGTGGATACCGGTGCCCAGGGCGGTGATGATGGCCTGGACCTCAGCGTTCTTGAGAACCTTGTCCATGCGGGCCTTTTCCACGTTGAGGATCTTGCCGCGCAGCGGCAGGATGGCCTGGAACATGGAATCGCGGCCGCCCTTCGCGGAACCACCTGCGGAGTCACCCTCCACGATGTAAAGCTCAGAAAGCTTCGAATCCTTGGAGCGGCAATCCGCCAGCTTGCCGGGCAGGCCACCGAGGTCGCCGGCGGACTTACGACGCACCAACTCACGTGCCTTACGCGCGGCTACGCGGGCGTGTGCGGAGGACACGGCCTTGTTGATAATGACCTTGGCCTCAGCCGGGTTGGCGTCGAACCAATCGTTGAGGTGCTCGTTGACAGAGCGCTGGACAAAGCCACGGATCTCCGAGTTACCGAGTTTGGTCTTGGTCTGGCCCTCGAACTGCGGATCCGCCACCTTCACGGAAATAACGGCAGCAAGGCCTTCACGGCAGTCATCGCCGGAGAGGTTGCCATCCTTTTCCTTGAGGAGCTTGTGCTCCTTGGCGTAGCGGTTCATCAGGGTGGTCAGAGCCGCGCGGAAGCCTTCCTCGTGCGTGCCGCCTTCGTGAGTGTTAATGGTGTTGGCGAAAGTGTGGACGGACTGCTTGTAGCCCTGGTTCCACTGCAGCGCTATTTCCACCTCATGGTCCTCACCCTTAACGTCGAAGGCAACGATGGTGGGGTGGATGGCGGACTTATTCTTGTTGAGGTGCGCAACGTAGTCCTGCAGACCGTTCGGGTAGTGGTAGGTGACTTCCTTCTTCTTCTTGGAAGTCTTGCCCTCGCCGTCCTCGCCCTCCTGGCCGGCTTCGTCCTTGTTATCCAGGGAGCTCAGGCTGACGGCGGAATCGCCGGCCTCGGCGATCTCCTCGAGCTCGGCCTGCTCCTTGGAGATGGCGCGCTCGTCACGCAGAACAATGGTCAGACCCTTGTTCAGGAAGGCCATCTCCTGCAGGCGGCGAGCGATGGTGTCGTAGTTAAACTCGACGGTTTCAAAGATCTCCGGGTCCGGCCAGAAGCGGATGGTGGTGCCGGTGCCGCGGGCATTATCGCCCTCCACCAGCTCATCGGGGATAGCGTTGTTGAAGTTCTGGTACCAGTGCTTGCCATCGCGTTTGATGTCCGCCTCGACGCGGGTGGACAGGGCGTTGACCACGGAGATACCCACGCCGTGCAGACCACCGGACACGGCATAAGATTCAGAGTCGAACTTACCGCCGGCATGCAGCTGGGTCATAACCACCTGGACGGTAGGGATACCGGAGGCGTGCATTTCGACCGGGATACCACGGCCGTTATCGATGACCTCGATGCCCCCGTCCTCACGGAGGGTGACAATGACCTTGTCGGCATAGCCCGCCATTGCCTCATCGACGGAGTTGTCGACGATCTCCCAGATCAGGTGGTGCAGGCCGCGGGCACCGGTGGAACCGATGTACATACCGGGGCGCTTACGGACGGCCTCAAGGCCCTCCAGAATCGTAATTGACCCCGCATCATATGCGTGTTGTTCAGCCACGGATTCGTGTACTCCTTTTGGCTAGAGCTAAATCTAAGACTTTAGCCATTCTACACTGTGTCCCCCCACGCGAGGACACTGCACGCCCGTGAGAGCCCCAAATTTGCGTGAATTTCGCGATCGCCCCGATCAGCCGTACGTATCCTGTGAACCTTGCGGCTTGACCCATTGGCGGCCCTCATAGTTGCGGTGCTGCTTGGGGCCCTGAATGTGGAGCTTAACCACCACGTCCGGGCCCAGGCGGTCGGCGATCTTTTGCAAGATGGGCCGCTGCAGGTAGCGCAGCTCAGTGGCCCAGCTGGAGGAATCGCACGCCACGTAAACAACCTGCTCCTTGATGTTCAGCGGCTGAGTATGCGCGGCGATGCGTTCACCCACGAGGTTTTCCCAATTGCCCATGACCCAGCCATGAGCTAATTCGTGCTCCCAGCCGCGCTTGCCAATCTCGCGTTGGATCTGCGCGCCCAGGCTAGGGATGTCGAGGCTCCGGCGCCGGCGGCGACCGTCGGGTCCACTCGGCCGCCCGCGCCGAAAAGGCTTCGGCTGCTGTTCTTGTGACGTTGGCGCCAGGTTCATCTTGGGGGCCGGTTTATTGAACTTCGGCGGGTTCTTGGAATTACTCCGCGTGCGCTCAAAGAGCGCTTTGACGGGATCAAATTCCTGCTCAGTCATCGCTTTCACCGCCCGCATCGTACGGTGCGATCTCTGATACTCGGCCCTCGTCGGTATCGCGCACGCTGACGGTGAAGCGCTCGATGGGCTGTAGGTTGCCGGGCAAATCCTCATCCACCGCCGCAGTGATGAGCACTTGTTCCGCGCCTGCGGCGAGATGGACGAGCTTCTCGCGGCGCTTGGCATCGAGCTCAGCAAAGACATCGTCAAGGATGAGGATCGGATCCGTGCCATCCTGGCGCAGCAGGTTGAACTCCGCTAGGCGCAAGGAGATGGCATAAGACCAGGTCTCGCCGTGGCTGGCAAAACCCTTGGCGGGGCTCGTCCCCAGGTTGAGCACGAGATCATCGCGGTGCGGGCCGACGAGCGAGATACCTCGTTCGATTTCGCGCTGGCGTTTATTTGCCAGCTCGGTCAGCATCATGGCCTCCATGACCTCGCGGTCGGAGGTATCCACCGTGGACTTGTACTCGATGGCCGCGGGGCGCGATTCCGGAGCTAGGCCGGCATAGGCGGCGGGGATGAGCTCGCGGAGTTCGTCGACAAGCGCCAGGCGTGCCTGGATCACCTGCGCACCGAGAGAGGAAAGCTGCGTATCCCACACATCAAGGGTGGCTAGTGCTGAGGCGCCGTCGCTGTCGTTGTAGCCGCGGCGCAGGCTCGGTGACGCCGACTTCAACAGCGCGTTGCGCTGCTTGAGCACCTTGTCATAGTCGGCCTTGATACCCGCCAGGCGCGGAGTGCGGGAGGCAATGATGTCATCCAAATACTGGCGGCGCGTTGCCGGCTCGCCGCGCACGAGGGATAAATCCTCCGGGGAAAAGAGCACTGTTTGCACCACACCCAGCAGCTCCCGCGGGGACTTCAAACGGGTGCGGTTGATCTGCGCTTGGTTCGCCGCGTGGGGTTTGATGAGCAGGTGCGCGGTAAGCTCGCGCCCCTGGTTGACCGCCGTGGCGGAAATGCGGGCGTTGGTTGCACCGTGGCGCACCAGCGGGGCGTCATGAGCGACGCGGTGCGAGGACAGGTGTGCGACGTAGCCGATGGCTTCGACGATATTGGTCTTGCCAAAACCGTTGCGGCCGATAAAAAGGGTAATCCCCGGTTGCAGCCTGAGAGTGAGCTCGGGCCAGGAGCGGAAGTCCCTGACATCGAGATCGCGAATAAACATATGGCCTAGCCCGGCAAGCGCACTGGCATCAGCAGGTAGGTGAAGTCAGTCTCCGGGGTGGGGAAAGAGCCATCCTCGTTGGCCTCCGGCAGCTCCTCCGGCTCCGGAATCATAATCGCCGGGCGCGAGGGCTCGGTAAAGCCGAAGACCACGCGGTCCGTGTGGACCACGGCCAAGCCATCCTTGAGGTAGGACGGGTTAAACGCAATGACGAAGTTGTCGCGGCCGTTAAAAGCACAGGGCAGGGACTCGCTCGCGCGGCCGGAATCGGCGCCGGCGGCCAAGGTCACTTCACCTTCGCTGAACTCCATGCGGATCTGGGCGTTGCGGTCCGTCAGCAGGGATACGCGGCGGATGGCTTCCTGCAGCGGGGCGACCTCAATGCTGGCCATGGCCGTGTGGGTCTTCGGCAGCAGGGGTGCCACATTCGGGAAATCTGCATCGAGCATGCGCGTGGTGGTCTCGCGGTTATCGGCATGCAGGCCGAACAAACCTTCCGCAGCGATGTTCTCACCCGTGCCCACGGCGATCTCCACCGGGATGTTGAGGTGTGTGTCGAGGGAGCGGCCGGTCTCCTGCAGCGTCTTGGCTGGGACCAAAAGCTTGGCCTCTACGTCGGGGGAAACTGGATCCCACTCGAAGGTGCGCATGGCCAGGCGGAAGCGGTCCGTCGCCGTCATCTGCACGTGGGAGCCATTGATATCGATGTGCACGCCGGTGAGCATGGGCAGGGTGTCGTCCTTGCCGGCGGCGGCGACAACTTGGCTGATGGCTTCCACGAAAAGCTGCGGGTTGATCGTGCCGGTGACCTCCGGAAGGACCGGCAACTGCGGGTAATCATCCAGCGGGATGAGCGGTAGCTCGAAGCGGGAGGAACCACAAACCAGGAGAACCTTGTTGTCCTCCTGCGTCATCTCAATTTCCTTGTTGGGCAAGGAAGCGACGATGTCAGAGAGCAACTTACCGGCCACGGCGATGCGGCCTGGCTCATCGACCATGCCGGCGATGCGCACGCGAGTCGACACCTCGTAGTCGAAGCCCGTGAATTCCAAACCATTGTCATCCGCGGTGATCAGCATGGCGCGCAGCACCGGCTGGGTGACCTTCGACGGCAGGCTGCGCGCAACCCACGCGACGGCGTTGGCGAGGTCATCTTTGGCAACGCGAAATGACACGGACTGCTCCATGGTGATGAGACGCTCCTCTAGTTCCGGATGGAAGATTCTTGCAAGCTCACTCCAACTTACAGGATCAGCACCAAACCTCAGGAGTTTTGTCATTCACCCTCTTCGGCCCTCGATGAGACCGTGTGGGCAGGCTGGGCGCCGGCGAATCACACACATCCTTTTTCTTCTTAGTTAGGGAGAAAACAAAATAGGAGTAGTAATAAGCGCTGTGGGATCTGTGGACAACCCAGCAAAGGCCAAGCTCTCAGCCGCGAACCGATCTGTGAGTCAGGGTGTGGGATCACTGTGATCAAATGACAAGAAATGTGAGTAACTCGGTCGGGGCCGAAGTTATCCACAATCCATCCCCAGATCTATCGCCGCTGATCACAGGGTTGCTCACAAGGCTGAAGAGGTCGCTGATCTGCTGTGGAAGAAGAAAACGTGACGAGGATCTACAAATTACAAGAGTGGAATTACACAGCTGTGAATAACTATGTGGATAAGTTTTCACCGATCAAAAAGACGCCCCCGGCCCACGCCCGCGGGGAGGTTGTGCGGGACGGGAGGGGACGTCGCCAAGCGCCGTGCGGTTCTAGCGCTGGTTGTGGTTCTTCACGCGCTGGGTCAGCGCCTGGATCTCGTCGTAGGTGTTGCGGTTTTCTGTCATTTCCTTGCGGATCTTGCGGTCGGCATAGATGACGGTGGTGTGGTCCTTGCCGCCGAACTGATCGCCGATCTTCGGCAGGGACAGTTCGGTGAGCTCGCGGCACAGGTACATCGCCAGCTGGCGGGCGTGGGCGACGGCGCGCTTCTTACCGGAACCGCGCAGGGTGTCCACGTCGATGTTGAAGTAGTCCGCCGTGACCTCGATGATGGCCGCCGCGGTGATCTGGCGATCGGCAGAATCAGGAGCCAAATCGTGCAGGGCAATCTCCGCCATCTCCAAGCTGATTGGTTCATTGACCAGGGAAGAATACGCAGAAACACGGATGAGCGCGCCCTCGAGCTCGCGAATTGATGATTCGAAGCGGGAGGCGATGAGCTCGAGTACCGAGCGATCGACGTCTGTGCCGTCCGCAGAAGCCTTCTTCATGAGGATGGCGATGCGCGTTTCCAGGTCTGGCGGCTGAATATCCGTAATCAGACCACCCTCGAAACGGGTGCGGAGGCGATCCTCCAGGGTCGTCAGCTGCTTCGGCGGGCGGTCGGAAGACAAAATGATCTGCTTGTTGGCCTGGTGCAGGGCATTGAAGGTGTGGAAGAACTCTTCCTGCGTGGATTCCTTGCCTTCCAAGAACTGAATGTCATCGACCATGAGGATGTCCAGGTTGCGGTAGCGGCGCTTGAAGGATTCCTGGCGGTCATCACGCAGCGAGTTGATGTAATCGTTGGTGAATTCCTCCGAGGACACATATTTCACCCGCAGGCCCGGGTGCAGGACCTGGGCGTAATTGCCGGCCGCGTGCAACAGGTGCGTCTTGCCCAGCCCGGAGCCGCCCCAAATGAACAGTGGGTTATAGGCGCGGGCGGGGTTTTCGGCCACGGCCACGGCGGCACCGTTGGCAAAACGGTTGGAGGACCCGATGACGAAGTTTTCAAAAGTGTGCTTCGGGTTGAGAGATTTTTCGTGGTTTGGGTTGTGCGCGGGTTCCTCGCGCGGAATGCGCGCGCCGGCTGCCTCCGAGTAGTCTGGGTAGCCGCTGGGAGCGGTGTGTTGCTGTTCGCTGTAGTGCTGAGCCAACTCATCCAGGCTGGCCGGGGAATGCGCGGCATCCCATGAGCGCGGCTGATGATGAGCGGGCGGAGCGGGTTGGGCCGGCTGGGTCGGTGGCGTGGGCGGCATGGCTTGTTGGAAAGACTGAGCCTGGTGGCCCATGCCGTACTCCGGTGCCTCGGTCTGAATGGGGCGCTGGGGGGCGGGAGCTTCGGGTTCTTCCTGCGGAGCAGGCTGCGGGGGCGCGGCAATGGTCACGGCCAAGGAACACGGCCGGCCCATGTGCTGCGACAGAGCGCGGGTGATGTACTCCCCCAGCTCAGCCTCAATAACACTCTTGGCATTCTCGTGCGGGGCGGCAATCAACGCGTAGCCATCCCCGATCATGATGGGCTCTACGAGCTGGAGGTTGAGGCGTTGGCTGTGGGTGAAGTTGGGAACGTCCGAGTTCGGTTGTTCGGACTGTGCCAGCAAATCACTGACCACAGCTTTCCAGCTGGCCCTTAGGGCTGCTTGCGGATCAGACAAAACGCCTACCTTCTGTGTGCTTCACGGCCACGCGGTGCCGGCGGGTGGGGCCGGCCACAGCTACTTACGTGCCTGAAAGAGAGGCTTCAGGGCCGCAGTATGTACTGCGTGAACGTGGGTTGGATCGGGGACGGATGGACGGATGAGGAAGAGACGGGGATGCGGAAATTCCAATTTCTTGTGATTTCCACCGGGGATTCCACACGATGTTTTAGTGTGTAACCTCGGATTCCACAAAGTTATCCACAGGTGTGAATAGGTGGTTTATCCACAGCCTATCTCATGGCTGTGGATAACTTTACATCGGCTCCTTAATGCAGTTGACCTGCTCAAATAGCAAAAGTCTCAAGTCATGATTGAGAGTTATCCACACCCTGTGGGCGGCTGTGGAATTAGATTCCTCAGTTGTACCGCGTTATGGGGATGCTGTCTAACGCACTTCTTTGCACGCCTGGCGCGACCGCGGCTCGACCGCGCCACGGTCGGTGGGAGGAGGCGTTGACCGCGCAGCATGTGGGTGAAAAGTGGCGCTCTAGCTGCGGATAAAAACATCCTTGTAATTTCGGGGACACCCAGTGTGTCGATTTGTTTAGCGCGCTACCTGTCACGTAACCTGTGATGGTCTATCGCAACAGTGCATGGTGCACATGTTGCATGTGGGAATGCCTCGCCACGCCTCATGGCGCTTCAAGTGCGAAGCCTCATCCCCACGTACACCATTCATCAGTGGATGTTTAAGCCTGAGCGCCGGCGGCGCTGGGCTGTGCCATCCACCAACAACTTCAAGGAGTTAATCGTGGCAAAGGGTAAGCGTACCTTCCAGCCGAACAACCGTCGTCGCGCTCGCAAGCACGGCTTCCGTACCCGCATGAGCACCCGCGCCGGCCGCGCTATCGTCGCCGCTCGTCGCAAGAAGGGTCGCGCTAAGCTCACCGCTTAATTCATGCTTCCAGCCCAGCACAAGCTCACGTCCCCGAGGCAGTTTCGGCGGACCATCAAGGGCGGGCGCCGGGCGGGCACGCGCACTGCCGTCGTGCATTTGCGCTTTAATGACGGTGAAGACGACATCGCGGCCACTGGGCCGCGGTTCGGCCTCATTGTGTCGAAAGCCGTCGGGAATGCCGTGGTTCGCCACCGCACCTCCCGGCGGCTTCGTCATGTGTGCATGTCGCTCATGCGCGATGGAGTCAACGGGAAAGCTTTACCCGCCAATGTCGACATCGTTATTCGTGCGCTGCCCGCCAGCAGCGAGGCCACCAGCCAGCGTCTTGAGCGTGATATCCGCAAAGCGTTAAGCACATGGGATATCTGAACTCCCAAGGCCAAGAGATCCCCGAAGCCCGCGGGTTCGGCAGGGTCTTGGTTTACGGGGTGCGCTTCTACCAAAAGCATGTGTCAGGCCTTAAGATGGTCTCCACCTGTCGTTTTGAACCGACGTGCAGTGCCTATGCCCTCGAAGCCATCTCCATCCATGGAGCCTTCAAGGGAACGGGCATGGCGCTCGCCAGGTTATGCAAGTGCGGTCCCTGGCACCCGGGTGGGTTTGATCCGGTACCGACCAAACAACAACTGAGGTAAACAACTCTCGTGCTTAATTTCATCTATTGGCCAATTTCAGCCGTCTTGTGGTTCTGGCATTGGCTCTTGAGCTTCGTCCTCGATTCCGCATGGGGCGGAACCTGGATCATCGCCATCGTCCTGCTGACGTGGACGCTCAAGGCCATCATGGTCAAGCCGACCATCACCCAGCTGCGCTCTTCACGCAAGATGCAGGAGATCCAGCCGCAAATCCAAGAGCTGCGCACCAAGTACGCCAATGACCAGACCAAGGCGGCGCAGGAGATGCAGCGCATCTACAAGGAAGCCGGCGTGCGTCCCGTGGCGGGCTGCCTGCCCATGTTCGCGCAGATCCCCATGTTCATTGGTCTCTTCCACGTGCTGCGTTCCTTCGACCGTACTGTGGCCGTCGCCGGTGGTATCGGGCACCCGGCCGGTGAGGCGATGTCAGAGGAAATGAACGCCTCCATCGCCAACTACATCTTCAAGCCCGAGCTGGTGAAGCAGTTCGTGGATGCGAAGATCTTCGGCGTGCCGCTGGTGGCCAACCTGCGCCTGAACTCCGGTGTGGAGATCGTTAAGGAAACCACCACCATGCAGGCGGCCGTTATTATCGTGCCGCTCATCGCCATCATTGCGGTGCTCACGCACTTCAACGCCCGCATGTCCCTCAACCGCCAGGAGGCACGCCGCGCCGCCGGCAAGACCGCTACCCCGCAGGGCCAGAACGCGGAAATGATGCAGCAGCAGATGGCCATGATGAACAAGATGATGCTGTGGTTCATGCCGGCCATGCTGGTCTTCTCCGGCTTCATTTGGCCCATCGGTCTGCTCTTCTACATGCTGGCTAACACCGTGTGGACCTTCTTCCAGACTCGCATCGTCTACGCCAAGATGGACCGCGAGGAAGAAGAAGAGGCAGCCGCCAAGGCTGAGCTCAAGCGCACCTCCGCGCCGAAGCCGGGTGCACGCAAGAAGGACAATCGCTCCAAGAAGCAGCGCCGCAAGAACAATAACTAGAAATTAACCCAGGAGTTTTCACAGTGACTGAATCTGTGTCCGACACTGTGCCACTGGACCCGTCTGACGTCTTCGGATCGCGTCTGCCGCTCGCGCAGAAGTATCACGATTCGCTCGCCACGGACGGGTCCACTCGTGGTTTTATTGGCCCCCGCGAGGTCCCGCGCCTGTGGGAACGCCACCTCATCAACTGTGCCGTGGTCGCGGAGGTGATGCCGCAGGGCGCCACGCTTATCGACGTCGGCAGTGGCGCCGGCCTGCCCGGCATCCCGCTTGCCATCGCGCGCCCTGACCTGAAGATCACTCTCATCGAGCCGTTGCTCAAGCGCTCGACCTACCTCAACGAGGTCGTCGACCTGCTGGGTCTGGATAACGTCACCGTCATCCGCGGCCGCGCCGAGGAAGGCCCCGTGAAAAAGCAGGTGCAGGGCGCCGACATCGTGACCTCCCGCGCGGTGGCCCCGCTGGGCAAGCTGGCCAAGTGGTCCTTGCCGCTGGTGCGTAAAGGCGGCGAGATGATCGCTCTCAAGGGCTCCTCAGTGCATGAGGAGCTGGAGCGCGACGCTGCCGATATCAAGCGCGCGGGTGGCGGAAAAGCCGAGGTCATGACCATCCACGGCACCACGATTATCCGTGTCCCGCGCGTGAACTAAAGTAGACGGCATGACTCATCCTCGTCTTATCACCATCGCGAACCAGAAGGGTGGCGTGGGTAAAACCACCTCCGCCGTCAACCTTGCCGCCGCGCTCGCTGAGGCCGGCAAGAAGGTCTTGGTGATCGACTTGGACCCGCAGGGCAACGCCTCCACCGCGGTAGGCGCGGAGCATACCTCCGGCACCAAATCCAGCTATGAGGTCCTTTTGGGTGACTGCAGCGCGGACGAAGCAATGCAGCACTGCCCCGACGATGAGAACCTCTACTGCATCCCGGCCACCATTGATCTGGCCGGCGCTGAGATCGAAATGGTTTCTCTGGTCCGCCGCGAGTTCCGCCTTTATGACGCCCTGCACAACGGTTTTCTTGAGGAGCACGGCTTCGACTACGTCTTCATCGACTGCCCGCCCTCCCTGGGCCTGCTGACCATCAATGCGATGACGTGTGCGGAGGAAGTCATCATCCCCATCCAGTGCGAGTACTACGCGCTGGAGGGCGTGGGCCAGCTGTTGGGCAATATTTCCATGATCCGTGAACACCTCAACGAGGACCTCCACATCTCCGGCGTGCTGCTCACCATGTTCGATGCCCGCACCAAGCTGGCTGAGCAGGTGGCCAACGAGGTGCGTGAGCAATTCGGCGCCGTCGTTTTGGGCAACGTCATCCCGCGTTCCGTGCGCGTTTCGGAGGCGCCGGGCTATGGTAAGACGGTTATCGCTTATGACCCGTCGTCGACAGGCGCCCGCGCCTACTCCGCCGCCGCACGCGAGCTGGACAAGCGCGGAGACTACACGCCGCACCCCACCACGGGTGCCATCGGCGTGAGCCCAGAGATTTTCGCGGAATTGGAAGGATAGGACACCATGGCAGATAAGAAGGCAGACCAGAAGCCGGAGCAGCGCCAGGGCGGACTAGGCAAGGGACTGGCCGCTCTCATTCCGTCTGGCCCGGGTGCTCCCTCCCGCAAGCCGCGTCTTGGGGATTCGGCGGCTGACATTATCCTCGGCGCTTCGACCGGCGGGGCTCAGGGCTCTGCGGCAAAGAAGGTGCAGGGTGCGCCGACCATCCAGCAGTCCACTGGCTCGAAGAAGCGGCAGGCGAAACCTTCGGTGATTGGTGCGACGTACCGGGAGATCTCCGTCGGGGACATCATGCCCAACCCGAAGCAGCCGCGTTCTGTCTTCGACGAAGATGAGTTGGCGGAGCTGGTCCACTCCATCAAGGAGTTTGGCCTGCTGCAGCCGGTCGTTGTGCGCCCCGCCGAGGAGGGCGGCTTCGAGCTCATCATGGGTGAGCGCCGCTGGCGCGCCTCCTCCAAGGCGGGCCTGGCCACCATCCCGGCCATTGTGCGCGATACCAAGGATGATGATCTGCTGCGGGATGCGCTTCTGGAGAACATCCACCGCGTGCAGCTCAACCCGCTGGAAGAGGCCCACGCCTACCAGCAGCTGCTGGAGGAATTCGGCGTGACCCAGAACGAGTTGGCTGATCGCATCGGCCGCTCCCGCCCGCAGGTCACCAACATGATTCGCCTGCTCAAGCTGCCGGTCAGCGTGCAGAAGCGCGTCGCCGCTGGCACCTTGTCCGGTGGCCATGCCCGCGCGCTGCTGGGTCTGCCGGATGCCGAGGCCATGGAGCTCATTGCGAACCGCATCGTGGCCGAGGGCCTGTCCGTGCGCGCCACGGAGGAAGCCGTCACCCTATACAAGCGCGACGGCAAGCCGGCCGAGCCAAGCAAGAAGCCTGCCGCCCCGCAGCCGCAGTTCTTTACCGATTCCGCTGAACGTCTGGCCGATCGCTTTGACACCAAGGTCACCGTCACCATGGGCAAGCGCAAGGGCAAGATGGTCGTCGAATTCGGCGACCAGGAAGACTTCGAGCGCATTCTGGCCCTCATTGAGGGCAAGGAAAGCAGCTAGCTGACCATGCTTGTCCAAGCCGTCAACGAAGGCGTTGCCATCAACCCCTTGGCGGCCCGATCCATCTTCTGGGAGCTGAAGACCACGGTCGCTGATCCGGCCTTCGAGAAGGAAGCATGGATCAGCTCCACGCTGCTGCGCTGCGGCGAGTGCGGGTTTACCGTGGGTGATGAAGCCACCGTGTTCTTCTGCCCGCCCGATCTTGCCCCCGGTGCCGCAAAGCTGCCCACCTCCCCTGTTTCGGAGGACGCGGTGCTGGTGTCCTCCCTGTTCGTGAAGTCGCACCGTGCGGCGAAGGGCTTGGAGGCAGTGCTTCTCGATGCCACCATCATGCACCTCACCTCCCGCGAAGCCAGCGCCGTTGAGGCCTTTGGTTACCGCGATGCCCGCGCCGCCGAGAATCTTTTGCGGGATAAGCCCGGCCGTATCGGCCTACTACCGGTAGAAACGCTGGAATCCGCCGGTTTCAGGGTGGAGCGCGATCACCCCATCACGCCGCGCCTGCGCCTCGAGCTGCCGCCTGCCTTCGATCTGCTGACCGCAGCCGCCGTGGAAGACCTCCTCGCCCGCGCCTTGGCCTAGATACAGGATGGTTCTAGTAAGAAGGTTCTACTCAAACGGTTCTGTTGGGGGCAAGGGAACCTTTTGGAAAGTCCTAGAAGGTTTGTTTGGGGGCAAGGAAACCGTTTGACTGGAACCATTTGAGGGGAACCGTCTGGGACGGCACCCCCTAGGCTCCATTAGGAAGAGCGCTCCGCGCGCAGGAGCTCGTCGAAGCGGTAGGTGCCGGTCACGGCGGTGTCATCGTCGAGGAGGTAGAGGCGCTTGACGGAGACAACGATGGCCTCGGCGATGTCATCGCGGCACTCTGGGTTAGTCAGAATCGCCACGTCCTTCGGGCTGGTCAGGTAACCCAGAACTACCTGCACCACCGGCATCTGCGTCAAGCGCAGCAGCGCCCACGTGCGGCCGTGGTTGCGGCAGTTGCCCAGCTCGGTACGGGCAACGATTTCGCGCTGGATGAAGCCGGAGAGCGTCTCCCCAATGAGGGAGGAATTGCCGGACTCAGAACCGAAGTAGAAGGTGGCTACGCCATTGGCTTTTTCCGTGGGGTACTCATCGCAGGCGAGTGAAATGACCAAGTCAGCGCCAAAGGCATTGGCGATGTCGGCGCGATCGTGGATGGAGGGATCATCGGTACGCGGGCGGGAGATGATGGTCTCCATGCCGGCGGCAATCATGCGGCCGGCGACGCGCTCGGCTAGATCCCAGAGGGTCTCTTCTTCCGTGATGTCGCCATAGCGGCCCTTGACCGTGCGGCCCTTGTTGAAGCCGCCGAGGCTGGGGTCGATCACCACGCGCTTGCCCGCCAACTTGGGTCCCGCGTTGCGCACGCGCTCGCGCTCTTGGATATTGTGCGCCGAGCCACCGGTGATCCGCCGACCCAGCAGATTGAGCGCGTTGATGGTGGCCGGGCCGCAAATGCCATCGCTGCGCAGGCCGGAGTTCAGTTGGTATTCCGCCAGCGCCGCGTAGGTGCGGGCCCCAAAATGGCCATCGATGCGTTCTTGGTAGAAGCCGAGTTCCTGGAGCTGTTGCTGCAGCTGGGATACATCATCTCCCACCTGCACGTTGCCCGGTTCATAAGCCAGTACCCGCGCGCCTAAGGTGTAGGAAGCCTGACGCAGCTCACGCAAAGTAAGGTCATCAATATCGCCGCTGGGCACGATGCCGCGGGATTGCTGGAAGGCTTTGAGCACTTGCGCCAGCTCGTTATCAAAGTACTTATCGGCTTCGGAATACTTCTGCTTCTTCCAGTCGGACAAGGTCCCCTGGTAGTCAGTCATCAGGCCGAGGCGGGCAAGGGTTGCGCGTGCTTCGGCGACCCGAACGCTCTGGTCACCTACACGTAAAACGCGGTTCACACCTACCCCTTTCGTGATCAAGGAGGCGCACCTTAGTGCGCCGTCAACGAGTTAAAGACTACCAGTTAGAGCTGCTTCTTTACCTGTGCCACGATGTCGGCCTTAGAACGCAGGCCAACGAACTCATCGACCTTCTCGCCGTTCTTGAAAATCAGGACGGAGGGAATGGACATGATCTGGAACATGGCACCCAAAGTGCGCTCTTCATCCACGTTGACCTTGACCACGGAGACGTCATCACCGAGCTCCTCGGCGACCTCCTCGAGGATCGGGGACAGCTTCTTGCACGGCCCACACCATTCGGCCCAGAAGTCCACGACGACGGGCTTGCCTGCCTCCACGACGTCGGCGCGGAAGGAATCAGTAGTGACGTTTTTAATGTTGCTCATGTGATCACTAACGGTTCTCGGCGAGGAAATGTTCCGCATCAATGGCCGCGCGGCAGCCGGAGCCCGCAGCGGTGATGGCCTGCTGGTAGTGGTCATCCACCAAGTCACCACAGGCAAAGACACCTGGCAGCGAGGTCTTGGTGGACGGCTGCTCTACCACCACGTAGCCAGCTTCATCGGTCTCTACCTGGCCGTTAAGGAAGCCGGAGCGCGGATCGTGGCCAATGGCCACGAACATGGCGGTCAGGTCGAGTTCACTGGTCTCACCGGTCAGCACGTTTTTTACCTCGAGGGCACCGACCTTGCCATCCTTCTCCAGGACGCGCTCGACGGTGGTGTTGGTCAGCCACTTAATCTTTGGATTGTCCTTGGCGCGCTCCAGCATGATCTTGGAGGCGCGGAAGTTCTCCGAGCGGTGAATAATGGTGACGGTCTCGGCGAACTTGGTGAGGAAGGTAGCCTCCTCCATGGCGGAATCGCCGCCGCCGACGACGGCGATGTTGTGGTCCTTGAAGAAGAAGCCATCGCAGGTGGCACATGCGGACACGCCGCGGCCGGTCAGCTCCGATTCGCCCGGAATACCCAGGTAGCGCGGAGCGGCACCGGTAGCGAGGATGACAGCACGGGCTTCATAAACCTCGTCGCCCACGTGCAGCTTCTTCACCTCGCCTTCGAGCTCGACGGAATCTACGACTTCCATGCGCAGGTCGGCACCGAAGCGGATGGCCTGGGCGCGCATCTCTTCCATGAGCTCAGGGCCCATGATTCCCTTCTGGAAGCCCGGGTAGTTCTCTACCTCGGTGGTGTTCATGAGTTCGCCACCGTATTCAAAGCCCTCGAAGACGATGGGATTGAGCTCGGCGCGTGCTGCGTAGAGCGCTGCGGTGTAGCCGGCGGGGCCGGAGCCGACGATGGCGACATCGTGGATAGTCACTAAAAACTCCCTTGAAACGATAATTTTTAAGTAAGACTCAGATTCTACTCGCCCTCAGTCTATCGCCGCACGCAACACTTGCCGAGCCCGGGCTCGGCGCGACTTCACCGTGCCCGGCGCAACCCCCTGCACCTTGGCCACGGTATCGATGGGATAGCCAGCCACGTCGGTGAGGTACAGCGCCTCGCGCTGGTCCTCGCGCAAGGTTTCCATCGCTTGGGCCACCGTGATGCGTTCCGCCAGGTTTTCGCTGGGGTTGTGTGCGAGCGCATAGTTGCGGTCATCCTCAATGATCTCCGCATCCAGGGATGCGTTCTCTCGGTTCGATCGGTGGTTGAGGAAGTCATAGCCGGAGTTCATCACCAGCCGGTGCAGCCACGTACTCAGGGTGGCGTCGTGCCGGTAGGAGGCCATGTTGCAGCTGGCCTTGAGCAGCGCCTCCTGCACGATGTCCTGCGCATCATCATCGTTGCGCGTGTAGCGTCGCGCCATGGCGGTCAGGCGCGCGCGGTGCTTCTCGACGATTGCCGAAAAGGCCTTAGTATCTCCGCCAATGAAGGCGTCGACGAGTTCACGATCGGTCGGCTGTGCTGACAAGAAGAATCCCCCCGGAAACTTGAGCAATGACATTTGGGTCAACACAGCCCCCAGCCGAAGCCGATGGTTTGTGATTGTCCCCCCGTTAATGTGTCTGCGAGTTTACGGGAAGATTCTTCTGTCCGCTACGCGAAGCGCTTATTGCGCGGCACGGACGCGTTGCGCGCGACGCAGCGCATCCTGGCATTCCAGCAGCACGCGGCGCAGCGCACGTGGGCGCTCGGTGGCCAGGAACTCGCTGGTGGCGGCGTCGGCCATTGCGAGATCCGGGTAGAGCCCGCGCACGAGGCGGTTGGCAATTTCGATGGGGTGCTCCTCCCACAGCTGAGACAACGAGTCGAAGTATTCCTGGGCAAAGGCCTCGGTGAGGTGGGCCGAGCGCGGCGCGTTGAACGCCGCGAGCAGGGAATCCACCTCCGCGTTGGAGTACTTACCCGGCGTGCGCACGAGGTCGAAGACTTCGCGCTTGAGCTCGGCAGACGGGAAGGCGTGGGAGGCGCCCAGGTAGGCGGCGGCACCGGTGAGCGTGTTATCGCGCTCCTTCTCCGCCTCGAGCTCCTCGGCGCTGACGGCATCGCGGGCGGCCAGCGCGCGCAAGATGGCCCAGCGGATGTCCGGGTCGAGGGCGAGGCCGTCGAGGGAGCCGTCGTAAAGCGCGCGCAGGCGCTGCGTGCCGGACTCCGCCGGGGTGGCGGCAAGTGCCTGGATGGCGGCGCGGGCGACGGTGAGCTGTGCGTCGGAGCCTGCCGGTGCTTGCTGTAGCACCTCCCAGAGGCGCTCGGCGTAGTCGGCGCGAATCTCCTCGCGAGCCTCCTCGCCCACAAAGTGGTTGATGGCATAGGCGGCGTTGGCGAAGGCCGTGGTCAGAAGCGTCGGGTTGGACTCCGCCGGGGCGTGGTTGAGCACCGTGTCGAGGTAAGAGCGCACGGGCCACTCGCCATCGCGGGTGAGGTTCCACAGGGAGGTCCAGATGACCGCGCGGGAAAGCTCATCCGGGACTTCAGACAGGCGCGTGCGAATGGTCTCCAAGGAGGTCTCGTCGAAGCGGACCTTAGCGTAGGTGTGGTCGCCGTCGTTCAGCAGCAGCAACGCCGGCGCCTGAAGCCCCGATGCCTCGTCGAGGATGGTGCGCTCGCCCTCCAGATCGACGTCAAGGGTGGCGTATTTGTTCAGGGAGTCATCGAATAACGTCACGTCGAGGCGGTGCGGGCGCGTGGTGTCCTCGGCTTCCACCGTGATGGCGAGCTCGTGGATTTTATCGCCGTCCGTGTGTAGTTCCGGGGTCAGCGTGTCCGGGCCCCACGTGCGCAGCCACGCGGTGGACCAAGCATCGAGGTCGCGGTCGGTGTGCTTCTTCAGCGCCTTGAGCAGGTCCTCGAAGGTTGCGGCAGCAAAGGCGTGCTCCTGGAAGTAGTCGCGCGCGCCGGCGTAGAAGTTCTCGCGGCCCACGTAGTGCACCAGCTGCTTGAGCACCGCAGCACCCTTGGCATAAGTAATGCCGTCGAAGTTCTGGCGCGCGGCATCCACGTCCGGGATCTCGGCCTTGATCGGGTGCGTGGTGGGCAGCTGATCCTGCAGGTAGGCCCAGTTCTTGCGCTGGCCAGCGAAGTTGACCCAGGCCTCGGTGTACTCGGTGGCGTGCACCGAGGAATCCGCGCCCATAAACTCCGCGAAGGACTCCTTGAGCCACAGGTCATCCCACCACTGCGGGGTGACCAGGTCCCCGAACCACATGTGCGACATCTCGTGCAGGATCGTATTCGTGCGCCCGGCATGCTGCGCGCGCGTGGCGGCGGAACGGAAGAGGTAATGCTCCGTGAACGTCACCAGGCCGGGGTTCTCCATGGCGCCCAGGTTGTATTCCGGAACGAAGATGGAATCATACTTGCCCCACGGGTAGGGATAGCCAAAGCTGCTGTGGAAAAAGTCCATGCCTTGTGCTGTGACCTGCAGGATTTCATCATCCAGGTACTCCGCCATGGAGGCGCGGGCGAAGGCGCGCAGCTCCACCTCGAGGGATCCATCGGGTGCGGTCCAGGTGCTGTGCTTCTCGACGTACGGCCCCGCCGCAAACGCCGTCAAATACGTTGACAGCAGAGGGGTCGGCGCGAAGTGTGCCACTTCCCCGCCCTCGGTCTTCTCGCGGCCAACCTCCGGCTGGTTGCTTAAGAGCTGCCAGCCTTCCGGGCCGGTGAGGTGCACCTCGTAGCTGGCCTTGAGATCCGGCTGGTCAAAGCAGGGGAAGATGCGGCGGGCATCAGATGGCTCGAGGTGCGAGTAGAGGTACGTGGTGTCATCGGCTTGGTCGTGCATGCGGTGCAGACCCTGGCCGGTGCGGGAGTAATAGGAGGAGCCGGTGATTTCTACGGTGAGCTCCTTCCCCACCGGAAGATTGCTCAGGTACACCCGTCCGCCGTCGAAGGTGTTCTCTACCTCCTCGCCGTTGACGCGCACTGCGTGCACGGTCTTGCCCAAGTAATCCACGAAGGTTTCGGGTTCGGTGGTGGTGAATGTAATACGTGAGGTGACCTCGTAGGAATCGGCGTCGGTTGGTGCGCTCGTGACGTCGAGGTGCAACTCGTAGGTGCTCAGGCGCAGCGCGGCGCTGCGTGCGGAAGCTTCTGCATGGGTGAGGTTTTCGGTAGTCATGCGCTACATCTTAAACGTCGCTGCGGTGCGTATCACAGGTAAGCCGCCCGGAGTTGTTTCAGAGTTGTTTATTACTCCATTGTTGTCCCTCTAGTTGTTAAAAAGTTGTTGCCCGCAGTACCGAAATGGGCACTACGGGCAACAACTTAGAACTACTTCCTACGGTGAGGTTTCGCGCTTTATGGCTTACTGCTTAATCGCAGAAACCTCGAGCTCGATCTTGATCTCCTCGGAGACCAGCACGCCGCCGGTCTTCAGCGGGGCGTTGAAGTCGATGCCGAAGTCGAGGCGGTTAATGGAGGTCTTGGCCTCGAAGCCCAGGCGAGTGTTGCCGAAGGGATCCTCGGCCACGCCCGTCTCCTCTACCTTGAAGTCAACGGACTTGGTGGTGCCCTTGATGGTGAGGTCACCGGTGACGGTGCCCTCGCCTGCCTCGTTAACGTCGAACTTAGTCGCGGTGAAGGTCATCTCTGGGAACTTCTCAACGTCGAAGAAGTCCTCGCCCTTCACGTGGGCATCGCGGTCAGCGCTCTTGGTGTCGATGGATGCCGTCTTTACCGTGGCGGTGGCGGCGGAGTCAGCAATGTTCTCCCCTACGGTCAGGGTGCCCTCGAATTCGTTGAAGTTGCCGCGCACCTTGGTGATCATGGCGTGGCGGGCGACGAAGCCGATGGTGGTGTGTGCCGGGTCCAGTGCGTACGTTCCTGCAGTGATAGTCATGGGGTTCCTCAGTTCTCTAGGTTGTTGACGTGACAACAATAATTATACGCTCCTTCACTCAGCTGTCAAGGGAAGAAATCGCAAGAACACTAAAGCCCCAGACCTGCTACCCGAAACCTGCAGGTGGGCGTCGTCAAGCGCGTGGCGCGTCTGAGTCAGCGAGCAGGGAGTTGCGGGATCGAGGTCTGGGGGAATGCGTGAGGTGGTGTGTTAGTTGGTGGGGATGCCCACCAGGGTGGCCTCCTCCAGCGTGACGGAACCGGACTTGGGCATGTCAGTGAAGAGGATGAGGGCGCCGTCGAAAGCCGCCGGCTTCTTCTTCAGCTCGATGTCCTGGCGCGCGCTGGTCAGGGTGCCGTGCGCGAGTTCGGTGAGCGTGCCGGATTCCGGATCCGTGGGATCGAAATCCTTGGTATCCACCCCGTAGACCACGTACTTCGCACCGATGGAATCCTCCTGCTTTAGCGGTAGCACGTGCAGCTGCGTGGGCTTGTCAATGCTGAGCAGAAGTCCGGATTCTGCTTCCTTCGTGGTCCACTCGCCGGTGACTTCCTTGCCCTCCGGAACGGACGTGCTCTTGACGTCCTTGAACAGGACCGGCGGGACGTTGGGGAACGTGGCCTCCGTCGAGGCTTCGCTCTTGGTCACCACCGGGGAAGTCTTTTCGTTACCTACCTGGGAGAGGATCCACACGCTCAGCGCGGCCATCGCCACGACGAAGAGGGTGGCAAGAACGCCCAGCACGATGGTGCCGGAGCCTGAGTAGCCGCGGCCGCCGAAGCCCGGTGCGGGGCTCGGGTCCTCCTTGCGCGGGGTTTCCTCCACTGGAACCTGGAGGGTTTCCTCGCCCTCTTCGCCATCGCCGGCGAAGGCCGCCAGGCGGTGAGCGATGTCCTCGAGATCGGAGTCCTCGCCCTTTTCGGCATCGGCAGCAATCTCCTGCAGCACCTCCGGGGTGGGCTTGGTGGACTCCACGAGGAGCGAGATGGCGGAGGCCAGCGCCGAGCGGTCCGTCTCCTCATCGTTGCTGTGCAGTACCGCGGGGAAGGCCAGCGTGGCAACGCCCTCGGTGGAAATGCGGATGCGGTTGCGGTTCTCAATACCCAGCACGAGGTCCGCCGCGTGGGCGGCGGCCGTGGTGCGCACCAGCGGTACCAAGGCGTGGGCCACGGCGCGCGGATCGAGGTCCTTGTCTTCCGACACCGTCTTCAACGAGGTGCCCTCGACCCAGTCCGCCACGACGAGGCAGCCCTGGCGGTAGGACAGGATATCGATGTTCTCCGCCACGGCATCCAGCTCCATTTCCGCCAGGCGGCGCGTGGCGCGGGAGACCTCGGCGGAGCGGCGGGCGGCCACGGCCGGGGTGGCTGGTGCCATCGGTGCCTCGCCCGTGGTATCCACGAAGGTCAGCGATACCAGGCGTCCGGTGGCCTGCTCGCGGGCCTTCCAGAAGCGGGTACCCGCGGCAGAGCCATAATCCTTGAGCAGGCGGAAGCGGCCATCGGAGACTGGGGCACCCGGTACCAGGCGCGGGCCGCGGACGATACCGGCAGACATCGGCGGCGGCACCGGCGAGGAGTTGAAGGCATCCACGCTGAAGATGGGCTGGAACTCCAGCTGCTCCGGGGCTTCGACCTCGATGGCCTCTGCATGCTCGATCTTGATGATGCGGGACATACCCGGAATGCGCTGCAGCTGGCGGCCCAGGTTGATGACTTCCGGCAGACCCGAACGCGAGAGCACGATGCCGGTCACGATCACGAAGACCAGGCCCACGACGGCCAGCTTGAGCAGGTACACAAACGGCGGCACCTGTGCCGGGAGCACGAAGTTGATGCCGTAGTTGATGGCGTAGGCAACGACCAGACCCACGATGGAGGCCAGCACTGACCAGATAGTCGTCGCGATGACCGCGCGGCCACCCAGGCTGCCCAGCTTGCGCTTGAGCAGGAAGCCACCGATGACTGCGCCGGCCACGAAGCCGAAGCCGTTGGCCGTGCCCAGCAGGATGACCACGCGCTCCGGGGAGTCCGCCACGTGCGGGGCCAGCAGGGAGAGCACCACCTTGGTCAGCGTGATGCCGGCGATGATGAAGGTGGGGGTCCACGCTTCCTCACGCGCGTAGAACACGCGCAGGTGCAGCAGCACCAGGGCGTACGGGATGAGGGTAAAAGCGGAGAAGCTCAGCGTGAGGCCGAGCAACTCGGCCGCATCCGCGTCGAAGGCGCCGTACTGGAAGAGGCCGCGGGCAATCGGGATGCCGAAGCCCGTCATGAAGATGACGATGGGGATCAGCGCGATAAACGTCAGCTTCGTGCCGAGCGTGAGATCCCGAACCACGGCCTTGACGTCACCGTCCGCGGCGTTGCGGGACAGTCGCGGCATAATCGCGGTCAGCAGGGTGACACCAATGACGCCGTAGGGCACCTGCAGAAGCAGCCAGGCCTGTTGGTAGGTAAAGGGCGCACCTTTATCGGCATGCGCCGCCACGCGGGAGGTGATGACATAGCCCAGCTGGGAAATGGCCACGTAGGCCACAATGGCCAACGCCATGCCACCGAACTGTTTGAGCCGGTCATCTAGGCCCCAGAGCGGCTTGAGGTTGATGCCTGCCTTCTTGAGGTACGGGAACAAGATGAGGCATTGCACCACCACGCCCGCCGTGGTACCAAGCGCCAAGAGCAGCACGTGCCCGTCCGTGATCGGCGAGGGCGCATTGGGATGTAGGCTGCCCGGCACCAGCTGATAGGCCACGAGCACCGAGATCGAGATGATGTTATTGACCACCGGCGCCCACGCACCCGGCCCGAAGATGTTCTTGGTGTTGAGCACCGCTTGGAAGAGCGCGAAGAGCCCGTAGAAGAAGATCTGCGGCAGCAGGAGATAGGCAAAGGAGGTGGCCTGCACGGCGTTGACCTTGCCGTCCTCCGGCAACATCATGCGCGTGAGCTGCGGGGCAAAGATGCAGGAGAGCACCGTGATCGTCGCCAGCAGGGAGAAGGCCAGCGTGAAGAGGCGGCGGACGAAGGCCTCGCCGCGGTCGGAGTCTTCCTTCTCCGCGCGCACGAGCACGGGCACGACGAGCGAGGTGAGCACCGCGCCCAGCACGATCTCCGTGATGAGGTTGGGCAGCTGGTTCGCAGTGGTGAAAGCGGAAGAAATGGCCGGGCCCAGCGAAGAGCCAATGAGCACGTTGCGGATGAAACCCGTGATGCGGGAGATCATCGTCGCGATGGCCATCGAACCGGTGGCGCGCACAACGGCGCGGTCGGAGTTCTCTTCGCCGGGGGACTCACTCGGGGCCGAGGCAGACTTGCCCTTCAGTCCCGAACGGTCCTCGAGTTCGTCGTCGACAGCAACGACGCCACTCGGCGCGCGCTTTTCCGGGACCGGTGCCGGCGGCGAGGGCGTGACAATGCGTCGACGGGCACCAGACATAGGTTCATGTGTCATAGAGAAAAACTATCCGTGAGACTTCTTTTTCTTCCGCTTACCTAGCCGGAACAGGGCGGCAAGGACGAGGGCGAGCGCGGCGATCGCGCCGACTCCATAGACGCTAACGATACCGGCACGCGTCTGCACCGTAATGTCGATTGGATCCGAAATGAGGTGCTCAGATGGTGTTGCTAGCCACAGGCGCAGCGACATCTGGTCAACGTCGCTCGGCAGGTCAGCGGTCATGGACACGGTAATGGATCCCTTGGCCGGAATGTGAATCAAGTCCTGCGTGTTCAAGGTGGCGCCGTCCGGGGCATCGTAGGCCAGGTGGGCGTCGACAGGCAGCGGCAGGCCGTTCTCCGCCACGATGAGCAGCGGCGATGACTCCGAAACGCGAGTGTAGACGTTGCCCGGCGGGATGAGGGAGACGGAGGCGCGGAGCTCGCGCAGCATATTCGCGTTCTTCTCCAGTCGCGTGCGGCTCTGCTTCACCGAGGGCGTGAAACCGTGCAGGCTGGAGCGGTCGGTAGCGCTCAGCGCCGTGAGCAGATCGTGGCGCAGGGGCGCCGTGAAGCTATAGCGCGTCATGGCGATGCCCGGATCATTAACCATAATGGACATCAGCTCGTCGGTATAGCGCGCCTGCTGTGTCACCTGCGTGATCTCGGCGTCGTGAAAGGCCGCGGGATCTGGATACGGGCTGCCGGGGGTACCGCTGCCCTCCTCCACATCTAGCGCGGTGACGGGGCGCGGCTGGAGGCGCCCAGAATCAAGGAGCCTCTGCGCTGCTTCCATCACCGCGCGCGCGGCCGCAGGGTCTTGGTAGTTCGGCAACTTGGCTACGGTCTCCTCTTGCGCGGACGCCACGCTTATCGACGCCCCCGCCGTCAGCGCCCGCGCCTGCTCCGAATCCATGGAAAAGTCATAGCGCAGCTCCGGGTTGGAGTACCCGGTGGTCTGCGGTTTCGAGCCGGTTTGGGCTAAGAGTGCGCCTAGGGAAGCATCGAAGGTGGCGGCCTTGCCTGCCCATTCGGAGTTATCCGCTACCAGCAGCGGGACGGGCATTGCGTGCTCGCTTGTCCCGGAGGCCGGCGCGGTCAGATGCGTGCTGAGCGGGGCGCCGAGGATGCGCTCGATGGTGGCCGCGCCCTGCTCGACGGCCTCGTGGGTGAGCCACTCGTTTCCTACTTTGGCGACGGCGTCGGTATCCGCGTTGGCCCATGGCATGAGCATGCGGCAGTCCACCTTCTTGAGCTTCTCTAGCCACGCGGCGGCGTCTTGGGCACCCGCGCCCGGTTCACCGCGATCGGAATCGGACTGGGTGAACCAGGAGTCGCGCAGGCGGGTGGGGCGTTTGGCGATAGATGGGCGGGTCTCGTTGACGGTGTAGCCGGCGGACATGCGGTCGGCGGCGTCGACAAGCGCGGGGTCCAAGGCCACGCAGCCGGAGCCGTGCAGATCATGCTTCAGGTAGGCATCGAGCAGCTGATCGAGGCGCCCGCCCGGCGAGAGCTGCTCTGCCAGCTGCTCGCTTTCTAAGATGAGCTCCTCGCCGCCGGTATCACCTGGAACCACGTCCACTTGGGCGGTGATGGGATAGACCAGGGAAAAGGAATGCTCGCCCTCCTCTTCGGCATCCGGCTCTTCTCCTTGGAAATCCAGGATCGTCCGCTCCTCCGCGAAACTGGCCGCTTGGCCGTCGCGGGTGCCGGTCAAGGTAAACAGGAGCGGGTACGCGCCGGGCTCCGTGATGGCCAGGGTCGAGTCCTCCCCCAGAGCGGTGGGCACCTTGACGGTGACGTCGCGGCTCTCCCCCGGTTGGAGCGTCCCTGCGCCGAGCGAGGCCCCATAATAAGGAAAGGATCCTGCGGCCAGCTCTTGGCGGGCCTGCGTAGTGGAGGTCACGGCAGTGCTGCGGCGGGAGGTGATCTGAAGATCATCAACGGCGCTCTCGGTTGGGTTGTGGATGCGCAGCTGCAGCTCCAGCGTCTCCCCTACCCGCGCCTCGCTCGCGCTGAGCAGGCTCAGCTCCAGCTCATCAGGTCCGCGGGAGCCGAGCCAGTAGTGGGAGTCGGTGATCCCAGTATCGAGGGTTTCCGCCTGGGCCACGGGGACGGTGCAGCCCACCGCCAAGGCCGCGATGGCCGCCGCTGCGCGCCAGCTCACCGCGGGGTCGCCTTTCCTTCGGCAGCTTCCTTTCGCGCGAGATCCGGAAGAAGGTCGTGGGCGATGCGCGCCAGCTTGCGCTCGTCGGCATAGGCCAGGTGCTCGATGAGCTCGGAGACCGGGATCCAGGACACCTCCGTGACCTCCGGGTCCTCGTCGTTCATGATGCCATCGACAAAACGCAGCAGGTGATGGTGCACGGTCTTGTGAATGCGCACGCCATCGGAGACGAACCAATAATCAATCATGCCCAGGTCCGCGAAGACCTCGCCGTGGATGCCGGTCTCCTCCCAGACCTCGCGCTCGGCGGTCAGCTCCTTGGCTTCGCCGTTTTCCACATGTCCCTTCGGCATGGACCACAGCAGGCGCCCGCGGCGGTCCAGCCTGCCGATGAGCGCCACATAGATCTGTGAGAGGTCTACGTTGCCGTCCTCGTCGACGGCCTCCGCCAATCCGGACACGACGAGTCCGCCCGCGGACGTCTCATCCCGCGTGGTCATGCGGTTGGTGGACGTGCGCTGGGGGCGTCCCGTGCGGTGGTTCCGGTGGCCCGCGCCCCGCCGGCGGCGGCGCTTGGACCCTGGCGTGTTCTTAGTCATCCCTGCTAATCGTAGTAGACTTCGATCCGTGAATTTTCAGGACACTCAGCTAATCGGCGTTCTCGCCCGCGCGGACGCCACCGTCGCCCGGCTCAGTGGCCTCTTAAGCGGCCTGGTGGAACGCTTTGCGCTTCACGACGCCCCCCTCTACCTCGTCGGCGGCTCCGTCCGCGACGCGCTGCTCGGCCGCCTGGGCAACGATCTCGACTTCACCACCCCGGCCCGGCCCGACGTGGTCTATTCCATCCTCGAGGAGTGGGCGGAGACGGTGTGGGATACCGGCATTGACTTCGGCACGGTCTCGGCGGCCTATAAGGGCCAGCAGATCGAGATCACCACGTTCCGCTCAGATAGCTATGACGGGCAGTCCCGCAACCCCGAGGTCATGTACGGCGATACCCTCGAGGGCGATCTCGTGCGCCGCGATTTCAAGGTCAACGCCATGGCCATCGAGCTGCGGCCCGACGGCACCCGCGAATTCCACGATCCGATGGGCGGTCTCGAGGACTTGGCGAATCGCATCCTCGATACCCCAGATGCGCCGGAGATTTCCTTCCACGATGATCCTCTCCGCATGCTCCGTGCTGCGCGTTTTGCGGCGCAGTTGGAGTTTGACGTCGCCCAGCGCGTGCGCGATGCCATGACCGACATGGCGGGCGAAATCCAGCGCATCACCGTGGAGCGCGTGCAGGTGGAGCTCAACAAGCTCATCTGCGGTGTCGCGCCGTGGAAGGGTATTGACCTGCTCGTTGACTCCGGGATTGCTGATTATGTTTTTCCGGAGATCCCGGCGTTGCGCATGGCTCCCGACGAGCACGCGCAGCACAAGGACGTGTACGCGCACTCGCTGACCGTACTGCGCCAAGCCATGGAGCAGGAGGAAGACGGTCCCGATCTCATTCTTCGGTGGGCCGCCCTGCTCCATGACATTGGCAAGCCGGATACCCGCGATACCACCGACGGCAAGGTGAGCTTCCACCACCACGAGGTGGTGGGCGCGAAGCTCACCCGCAAGCGCCTGCGCAAGCTGAAGTTCCCCAAGGCCACGACCGAGGACATCGGCCAGTTGGTCTACCTGCACATGCGCTTTCATGGATTCGGGGATGGCCAGTGGACCGATTCCGCTGTGCGCCGCTACGTCACCGATGCCGGCGATCTCCTTCCGCGCCTGCACAAGCTCGTTCGCGCTGACTGCACCACCCGCAACGAACGCAAGGCCCGCCGCCTGCAGCGCACCTACGATCAGTTGGAGGAGCGCATCGCGGATATCGCCGCCAAGGAGGATCTTGCACGCGTGCGCCCGGATCTCGATGGCAACGAGATCATGGAGATCCTCGGCCTTGAGCCCGGCCCCGAAGTGGGCCAGGCCTGGTCTTACCTCAAGGAGCTCCGCCTCGAAGAGGGGCCCCTCGAGCGCGAGGTGGCTATTGCGAAGCTGCGCGAGTGGTGGAATTCTAGATAGGGATGTACGCAGACAGACTTTTCAACGCCCTCGAGCGCAACGATCCCGCCCCTGGCCAGCTCCTTGTGGCGGCGCCCGACACTCTCACGCCCCACTACAACCGTTCCGTCATTCTGATTACGGAGCAGCACGCCGGGCGTACGTATGGCGTGGATCTAACCAACCGCTCCGAGGTCGCCCTCTTCAACGTCATGCCGGAATGGGTACCCGTAGCGGCCAAGCCGCAGGCCCTCTATATCGGCGGCCCGCACAACCAGCAGGCGGCCATCGGTGTGGCGCTGACCCGCCAGGGCGTGGACATTGAGAAAGAGCCTTCGCTGAATCGCCTCGCCCCGCGCGTGGCGCTCGTCGATCTGCGCGTGAGCCCGGAGGACGTCGCCGATCTGGTGGAGGGTATGCGCTTCTTCGCTGGTTTCTTTGAGTGGGGCCCGGGCGAGCTGGATGAAGAAATTGACCGTGGCGAGTGGTACGTGGCCCCCGCCCTGCCCCAGGACGTGGTCTCCTCTGGCTCGACCGATACGTGGTCGGACGTGATGCGCCGCCAAGCCATGCCCTTGCCGCTGTTTGCGACCTTCCCGCGCTACATCGATGAAGATAATTAGAGCTCTTCGCCTCTCCCTGCGCTAACATCTCTGCCATGCGCGCGGAGATCATCAAGGCTATACGGACTTGCATGCCTATCGCCGTGGGAGTGGTGCCGCTGGGCCTCGCCTTCGGCGTGCTCATGGTTCAGACCGGCTTCGACTGGTGGTGGACCCCTATCTTTTCCATCGTTATTTACGCCGGCTCGATGGAATTCCTTGCTATTTCCATGGTGACCGGCGGCGTGACGCCCGCCGTGGCTGCGCTCACTGGTTTCATGGTCAATTTCCGCCACATTTTTTATGGATTGACCTTCCCGCGCGATCAGATTTCTAGTCCCCTCGGCCGCGCCTATTCCACCTACGCGCTTACCGACGAATCCTATGCCGTCCTCTCCGCCTTTCCCCGAGACTCTCGCCCAAGCGGCGCCTTCGTCTTCACGGTGCAGTTTTACTGCCAAGTGCTGTGGGTCGGTTCCGGCATCATTGGCGCGGTGGCCGGTCAGGCAATCCCGCCCTCTGTGAAGGGACTGGAGTTTGCCCTCGTCGCACTGTTCATCGTCCTTGCCATCGATTCCTTCCAGAACAACAAGGACTACTCGCTTCCGCTGTCTGCCGTGGTGCTCGGGATTCTTGCGGGCTTCTTGTTTCCTGGTCAGCTTCTTATGGTGGCGCTGTCCGCCTACTTTGTGTTGCTCGTGGTGCGCTACCTCTCCCCTCGCGTCGATACCGCACTGATTCTACGGAGGGAGGCGTCATGCCAGCCGGAGTAACACTGGCCAGCATCTTCGCCGTGCTGATCCCCGTCGGGATTGTGACCGTCGTGCTGCGTTGGCTTCCCTTCGCCTTCGTGAAGGCCCTGAAGGGTAGCCAGTTCATCAGCATGCTCGGGTTCACCATGCCGGTCGGCGTGATGGCAGTTCTGGTGGTCTATACCTTATTCGGCCAAGCTCGCGATACGGGAAGCATTGTTGCTCCCCTCGTAGCCGCCGCTGTGACCGCCGCGTTGCACCTGTGGCGCCGCAATTCCGGTCTTTCCATCTTCGGCGGGACTGCCTTCTATATGGTGCTGGTGAATCTCGTTCTGTAGCGTGGGTACGCTAAAAGTCGCCGAATAGCGCGATGGCCTCGGTCCACAGGGAGTGGAACTGGAAGGCGTCGATAAGCTCGGCGTCGATGTCGGGGAACGTGTCGTAGGTGTCAGGGTGCGGCACCACTTGCTGTGGGATGTTGGCGTCACCCACCGAGGCGGTCGGCGTTGCGGCGCCGACGATGGCGTCATTCGGCGCGAGGGCAATCATGCGCAACATGGAGCAAGCCTCGTTGCTGATTTCCTCGAGTTCCGCGATGTGGATGGCGGTGCCGACCTCCGGGACAGTCATGGTGGTGCGAACGTAAAGCTTTTTCATGTGGTCTCACTCTACCCGCGAATAGCGAGCCGCCATAGACGCGCAGATCATCAATTGCACCTGGTGGTAGATCATGAGCGGGAGGATGAGAAGCCCCAAAGACGTGCCACCAGAGGCGAAGATCACTGAGGCCATGGGCAGGCCCGTGGCGAGGGACTTTTTCGAACCGCAGAACTGGATGGCGATGGTGTCCTCCCTGTCGAATCCCAGCTTGTTGCTCACGACCTTGGTGAGCCACAGCATGAAGAAGACGAATGCAGTTGAGAACACAACCTGGAACAGAATCTGCCATACGCTAATCGACGCCCAAATCCCGTCGACCATTCCCTTCGAAAAGGCCGCGTAAACAACCATCGCTATGGAGCCGCGATCCACTACTTTGGTGGCTTTGCTGGCTGCAACTTTTCCTACCCATTTTCTTGTTAATTGCCCGAGTATGAAAGGCAGAAGCAGAAGTACGGAAATCTCTAGGAAGACGGAGCTATCGATGCGGATGCCGTCGCCAGCCCCCATGAGGGTCATGACGAGTAACGGGGTGAGGACAACGCCGGCGAGGTTAGACACTGATGCGGAGACGATCGCTCCAGGAACGTTGCCGCGCGCGATGGACGTGAAGGCTACCGATGATTGGACCGTTGATGGAACTAGGGTGAGGTAAAGAATGCCCAGGTATAAGTCGGTTGGGATGAAAGCCGTGAGTGGACGGAGTGCGAGACCGATGATCGGATACACCACGAAGGTAAAGACCAAAATGGTCAGATGGAGTTTCCAATGCTTGACGCCGTTGATCGCCTCGCGCGTCGACAGCCGGGCTCCGTAGAGAAAGAAGAGGACGGCAATTGCGATGTTCGTGAGGACGTCGAAGGTATCCGCAAAGCTGCCTCGCGCGGGAAGAACGATGGCGACCGCAACGGCGCAGAGGATGAGGACAATGAGGGGATCGAGTCTTTTGAGGCGCTCAAGCATATAACAGAGTGTAGACGCACCCCCACCGTTTCACGTGAAACATCGGTTTGAGCGAAGCGGCCCGAAGCTTCGACCGTGCGTTAGGCGGTGACGTTGCGTACCGTTCCCCCGTCATTCTCCACGCCGTACTCCGTGAGCGGTTTGGCGCTGGGACCGCCGGTCACTTCGCCGGTGCCGAGGTCAAAGCTGGAATAGTGGCTGGTGCAGGTGGCGGTCATGCCCTCGATTTTTGTAATGAGGGATCCCTGGTGCGGGCAGGTTTGGGAGTAAGCTTTGAACTTCCCTTCCGTGGGTTGAGCAAAGATCACTTTGTCCACGATGATGGCTGATCCAACGGGTATATCCGTCGCGGCTATTTCGGCGGTAGGTTCTTTGCCGCAGGCGGCGAGATAGGCACCAGCGAAGGTGGTGGCAGTACCGAGGAGGAAGAGGCGGCGGGAACACGTAGTCATGGTGCTTACTCTATCTGATCGGCGTGTTCCATAGTGTGAGGTATAGCGTTCTTAACTGAGTTTGCCATCCCACACAGGTAACTCTTCTTCCCTACTGCCGCTGAAATCGTAGGATCCGTACGATGTACCGACATCGCTATAGATGGTCCCTGGCGAAGCTACGTGTCGTCCGCCCCGTGAATCATTCGTGAAGGCATAGGTTGCCCCAGCGCCCAGAACGCTAATGCTGAGTGCGGCTGCGGCGATGATTCGGATTGCTCGGGTGTTAACGCTTTTCTTCATGCCATCCATAGTGCGCCGTAGGTTAAAGGTTGTCACGAGACGATGCCGGCTTCCCACGAAGTTGGCGTCGAGTTCCCAGTCATCTTTCAGACTGGGGTCTGCACACAAAGGGCCATTCCAATGGTGAGTATCGCCCACCATTGGAATGGCCTTTGGAATAATAATGTTAGTGACGAAACGCGAGCAATCAAGATGTCACTATAATAACGTCACTGTACGTTATTGATTGCTAGCGAGGATTGCTGTTATCGGCACGTTTTGCGGCAGCACGGGCCGCGGAGACGTCGACAGTCGGTGCCTCTCCCCCGCACCCACCGTCGCCACAGTTGCAGGATTCACCGCAACCCTCATCCTCTTTGTGGGCTTGATCCCAGAGATACGCCGCGCGGGCGCCCATATTGGAACCGACCGAGAGTGCGAGAACAGCTACGACGAACGTGAGTGCTGGGATCAACCACATCCAACCCTCGGCCCGCAGCGCGATGATTCCGCCAAACACTAAAGCGACGCCGGCGAGGAACCAGAACGGTCCTGCAACGGCGTGGGCATTATCCCAAGCTTCCTTAGTCTTGCGGATCTCCGCGAGGCGCAAACCGACGACGCTATTACCCGGGAGCTTCCGGAGCGAGGCTAGGCCGCCGACGACGATAAAGATGGCGGCCACGATGAGGAAGATGATTCCGACTACGAGCATGCCCATAGTCTATCCCGCCCCGTAGTTAGGGAGAAAGTCAGTTCAATTTATTCGCATGCTGCTGTAATATACATTTCGTGTCGCTTGGTAGATATTAAAGACTTTATTATCGAGCGAACTGATCAGCGTGGTAGCAACCATAGAAAAGATTCAATCATGACATTTAAGAGTGTTCTCAACTCTCTGTTGTTCAAGATTATCGTCGCGATAGTCTTGGGCATCATCGTTAGCCAGTTTGCCCCGGAATGGTTTGGCAGGGCTTTCGCAACCTATAACGGCCTGTTTTCAAACTTCCTCGGCTTCTTCATTCCAGTCCTTATCCTTGCGCTCGTGGCCCCGGCAATCGCAGGCCTTGGGCGTGGTGCCGGTAAGTGGTTGGGCATTACTGCGGGAATTGCCTACGGCTCGACTATCGTGGCAGGGCTTATCGCATACGGCTTGACCCAGGTCCTCTACCCCACTTTGCTGGCCGGACAAACGCTCAATACCGAGGTTTCTGACATCGATGCGGGAGCTCTGGAGCCCTACTTTACGGTTGAGATGCCAGCGCCTTTCGAAGTGATGACGGCGCTGCTGCTGTCCTTCTGTATCGGCGTAGCCATGACGACTGTGAAGTCGGATAATCTTTACGCAATTACGAAGGAATTTGAGAACGTCGTCATCAAGGTCATTTGGGGTTTCGTGATCCCCCTTCTGCCGATCTACATCTTCGGTATGTTCCTCTCCTTGGGTATGAATGGAAATATCGGTACCGTGCTGATCGCCTTCACTAAGGTGCTTCTGCTCGCGGTTGTGATGACCTTGGTCTACCTGGTCCTGCAGTACATTATCGCTGGCGCGATTGCGGCCAAGAATCCATTCTCCGCACTGAAGAACATGGCCCCGGCGTACTTTACTGCGTTGGGTACGTCTTCCTCTGCGGCTACTATTCCGGTCACTCTCGACGCCGCACTGAAGAATGGAATCTCCAAGCCGGTGGCAGGTTTCGTGATTCCGCTTTGCGCGACGATTCACCTTTCTGGTTCGATGATCAAGCTCACCCTGTACGCTTTCGCGATCGTGTACATGGCTGATGGTATGGAGGCTGACCTTGGGAAGGCTCTTGGCTTCATCTTGCTGTTGGGCATCATGATGGTCGCTGCTCCTGGCGTTCCGGGTGGCGCGGTGATGGTCGCGGTCGGACTTCTGCAAGCGAATATGGGCTTTGATGACTCGATGGTCGCATTGATGATTGCCGCCTACATCGCTATTGACTCCGTGGGTACCGCCGCAAACGTTACAGGGGACGGCGCCATCGCCATGATCGTCGACCGCTTCGCGCGCGATAAGATTGAGGGCCTAGAGGCCGAGGCAGATGCCGAGGCTGCTGACGAAGAGCTCAGCAAGGCCTAAGTTTCACGTGAAACCCTGAAGCTTCTACTCCCCCTTTTCCGACATGATACCCGCGATGGATAGTTGGGCGAAGGGGGATTTTTCTTGCCCTAATTTCGGAGAGTGTGCGCAGCCGTGTAGGGGGCTAGTGGCCCGATGCGTAGACTGCGGTTCTGGCCGTGGCGGTTCGGGCCTAAGCCCCATTTTCTTGGGAGAGGGCTTGCGCTTTATTGTAAGAACAGGTATTCTATAGCTGGGTGTGGGGGAACGAATTGTTCCGCAAATTTAGGGGTGCAGCTACCCATGGCAACCACAGCACAATCATCTACGTCACTTCCCACTGCATACTTTTCCCACTCAAATCCGCGTGATCCTGAATGCATGGCTGGTCAGCTCATGCGCAGAATCGAGTACGAATTCTGGTCAGGCGTCCAACCACCACTCGATGAGGACTCCGATACCGCCTTTATGCGCATCGGGCAAAAGACCGGAAAATCTCCGGCTCACGTTGCGCGCAATGTCATGGCGCTGATCCGTCTTGATGAAATGCCGAAGCTGCGTGCCCTGCAGAAGGCGGACTGTTTACTGGACATGCAGATGCTAGTTGCTATCGATCAGGTGATGGCAAAGCTTGGCAATCCGACGGCGGCTGTTATAGCGGAAGTGGATGAGAAGCTATCCGTCTGGTTAACGCCGACCAAGCCGAATCAAGTCTTTCCCTCAGTAGAGAAGATACGGCGCAAGGTTCGAGACATCTGCAAGGTGCTCGATGACTCCGTATCCTTCCGTGACAAGCGCAAGAAGAATCGCTACTCTCTTCTCACCCGCGGGGAACGTGGGTTAATCGAGCTAGAAGTGGATAGCAACGTGGGTGTCGTCATCCACGAAACCATCAAGTTGGCAGCAAAGGAACATGGCGTCTCCATGGCCGATGCGCTGGTACTGCTCATTACCGGCAAGATCGAGCCAGAGGCGGGTAAGGTCGTCGTCCACGAATACAAGGCAAAAGACGTCGAGGGTGCGCCGGTCTATGTCCAAGGACATGGGTGGAACGGCGAGGGCGTTCCGGCTTCGAAGACCGTGAGGCGCGATTTCACCACTGCCCCGGAAGCTTGTCAGGGCTACCAGCCGTCGGAATTCTTGAGAAAGTATGTCGAAGGCCGCGACGGCACATGCCGGGCGCCTGGTTGTAATCGTCCTGCATGGGCCTGCCAGTTGGATCACCGGATTAACTACGCGGATGGCGGCCCGACGCATCCGGATAACATGGTGGCCCTTTGCCAGCACCATCACAATATGAAGACAGATGGGCGGGCCTTTTACATCCTGGATCCCGCAACCGGCGATGTCGTGTGGCTGTACGAGGACGGAACCTGGGCGGTCACGGAAGCGACCGGCCCTTTGGCACCAGCCTCGAAGGTGTGGGCCCGGACCATTGCGGAAGACGTCGTTGCTCACCGTCGCAAGATGCACGAAGCCGCGCAGGCTCTGAAGGTGGAAATGGATAACGGAACCATGGTCGAAGTATTCGACATGACTGATCCGGCAGATCGCTACACGAATGGCGGAGAGGAGATTCCCTTCTAGGGAAGTGTTTCACGTGAAACGGCCCCCTTCCGCTCTGCCGCGCGTAGGCGCGGATTCTGACGGAAAGAGACCGTTGCGAGGCGTGCCTGTCGAAGCCGGCTACTGTTTCGTGGCTACTGTTTGGTGGCTGCCTTCATGGTGGATACGAAGTCGGTGACCGCAGCGGCGAGAGTGTCGTTGGGGCGGTTGTCATCGTCGAGGTGGGCATCAACGACCTTGGCCAGAGCGGAACCGGTGATTGTTCCCGCAGCGCCAGCAGCAATGGCGTCGGCAACGTGTTGCGGGGTGGAGATTCCAAAGCCAAGGAGAATCGGTGCACCTCCGAAACGTTTCACGTTGTCCACTACGTCAGCGAGCCCGCGTGTCTCTGACTCCTTCTCGGTGCCGGTAACGCCGTCGCGGGAGATCGCATAGATATAGCCCTTGGAATACTTCGCGACGCCCTCGAGGGTTTTCTCGGAGGCTTGTGCTGGTGCGATGAAGATGGGATCGATTCCTGCTTTGTCGGCTGCAGCGGCGAAGGGGGCGCCTTCGCGAACGGGGACGTCGGGAAGCAGGATGCTATCGGCGCCGGCCTCGTGAAATTCGGAATAGAAGGTCTCGAGCCCGCGGGTGAAGGGAACGTTGCCGTAGATGAGCATGCCGATGGGCAGGTCCGGGAATTCACTGCGGATCTGACGGATCTGCTCGATAGCGGAATCCACCGTCGCACCGCCGGCGAGCGCGCGAATGTGGGAGGCCTGGATCGTTGGGCCGTCGGCGACAGGATCCGAGAACGGGACACCAAGCTCGAGGGCGTCGGCGCCACCGGCGACGGCCGCGCGGACGATGGTGAGTGCGGTCTCGGGATCGGGATCGCTGAGCATGATGAAAGGAACGAAAGCGCCTTCACCGCGTGCGGCTAGGGTGGAGAAGAGTTTCTCGTAACGGCTCATTACTTGTCCTCCGTGATCTTGAGTTCGGGGTGCTCGCTAAGGGTTCGGCGGACGTGGTCGATGTCCTTGTCGCCGCGCCCAGAAAGGGAAACGAGAATGGTGATGTCTTCATCCTTGCGCTTGAGTGCGTAGGCCAGCGCGTGTGAGGATTCGAGGGCGGGGATGATGCCCTCGCGGCGGCTAAGGAGCTGGAAGGCTTCGAGGGCTTCTGCGTCGGTGATGCCGACATAGGTTGCGCGCCCCGTCTGAGCGAGGTGCGCGTGCTGTGGACCGACGCCCGGGTAGTCGAGGCCAGCGGAGATGGAATAGGATTCCTCAACCTGGCCGTCGGCATTGCGCATGAGATATGAGCGGGCGCCGTGGAGGATGCCGATGGTGCCGTTGTTGATGGTCGCGCCGTGGTGTCCGGAATCGAGTCCCTCTCCCCCGGGTTCCGCTCCAACGAGTTCGACGGATTCCTCATCGATGAAGTCAGCGAACATACCAATGGCGTTCGAGCCGCCGCCGACGCACGCGACGACGAGATCCGGCAAACCGCCGGTGCGCTCGATCATCTGGGCCTTGGCCTCTTCGGAAATCACCTTGTGGAACTCGCGAACGATCGTTGGGAAAGGATGCGGACCAGCCGCTGTGCCGAGGAGGTAGTGAGATTCGTGGAAGGTGGCGGTCCAGTCACGGAGAGCTTCGTTGACGGCATCCTTGAGCGTGCCGGAACCGGAATCAACCGGAACAACCTTCGCGCCCATCAGCTCCATTCGGTAGACGTTGGGCTGCTGCCTCTCGACGTCCTTCGCGCCCATGTAGATCACGCATTCGAGGTCCAGCAGAGCACAGGCGAGGGCGGTCGCCGTGCCATGCTGTCCGGCGCCGGTCTCGGCGATGATGCGGGTCTTCCCCATCCGCTTGGCCAGGAGCGCCTGGCCGATCACCTGGTTGGTCTTGTGGGCACCGCCGTGGACGAGGTCTTCCCTCTTGAGGAAGATTCGTGCCTTGCCGCCGAGTTTTGTTGCTTCGGTCAAGGGGGTTGGACGGCCGAGGTAGTCGCGAAGGTAGCCGGCCAGTTCTTCGCGGAAGGTGGGATCGTTCTGGGCATCGACGAAGGCCTTCTCTAATTGGTCGAGTGCCGGAATGAGGGATTCGGGAACGAATTGTCCGCCAAACTCCCCGAAATAAGCGGGTAGGAGGGTCTCCCTGGTGTCCTGTTGGTTGGTCATAGTGTTCCTTTTAGCTAGGGCTTGGAGCAAAGCTTGGGGTGGGGGTTAATACGTAAAGTGACGAATCGTGTCGAAGGCCTTGGCGATGAGCGCCGTGTCCTTCCTGCCGTTAACCTCTACGCCTGAATTGATATCGAGGCCAACGGTACCGACGCGCAGTGCATCCGGTAGGTTGTCGGGATTGAGGCCGCCGGCGAGTAGTGCCTTCTTCTTGACGCCGTCCGGAACAGTTGTCCAGTCGAAGGAGGTGCCAGTGCCGCCGGCACCAGAGTCGAGGATGAGCATGTCGGCGGCGTCGGCAAGCGCGGAGGCAAGGGCGGGAGCATGGGGCGCCGTCATGTCGATGGCGCGCCAGACCTGCCGCTCCCCCGCCACGGCGCGCACTGACTCAATGAGTTCGAGCTCAGCCTCGGTGCTTCCTTGGTAAGGCGCGTGGAGTTGTAGGGCGGCGATGCCGTCGAAGGCAAGCTCCTCCCAGCCGGAGATGCGGCGAGAGACCGCGACGTAGTTGAGGTCGGGTTCGTGGGCGATGATGTCGAGCGCGGTTTCACGTGAAACATTGCGCGGGGACGCCTCCTCGAAGATGAATCCTCCGTAGACGGCACCGGCAGCACGGGCGGCCTGGGCCGCTGACCACGTCGTGAGGCCGCAGACCTTGTTTTGGCCATAGACTAGCTCACGGGCGGCCCGGTCGATATCGGGCGTGCCGGTGAGCTGGGAGCCAACGAGGAAGGCATTCGCGTGAGAGCCCAGGCGGCGAACGGTCTGGTTGTCGCGGATGCCCGACTCCGAGACGATGACCTTGCCAGCCGGGACGTGGTGTGAAAGGCGCTCGGAGCGAGTGAGATCGATGCTGAGGTCGTGGAGGTTGCGGTTGTTAATTCCGATCACGTCGATGCCAAAGGCAGTGGCGCGGGCGACCTCCTCCTCGGTGATGGCCTCGGTGAGGACATCGAGCCCAAGGGAATCCGCCAGCTGCTTGAGTTCCGCGTAGGTGTCGTCATCGACGATCGACATCATGAGCAAAATGGCGTCGGCGCCAAAATAGCGAGCGGCGTAGACCTGAATGGGGTCAACGATGAAGTCCTTACACAAGACGGGCAGGTGCGTGGATAGAGCCACGGTCTGAAGGTGGTCGTAGTCGCCACCAAAGCGATCCGGTTCGCACAGCACCGAAATGGCCGAAGCGTAGCGCGAGTACACCCGTGCGATGGCCCCGGGCTCGTAGTGTTCGCGAATCAGCCCCAGCGACGGAGAGGCAGACTTGCACTCCATGATGAAGCGGTTGGTGCCGCGGAGCGCATCGTAGAAGGAGCGCTCCGAGCGCGGGAGGGAAGCTAAATCAACGTGCGCCAGGCGCTCACGGATTGCGGGCAGATGCGTGCGGCGCTTGGCGACGATCCCCTCAAGCACGGTCGGCAGAGCCATAGTTCGCCTCCTCGTGCTTCTTCAGCCATGCAGCCACGGTGCCATCCTTGATGAGCTGGTCGGCATGCGCGACGCCCTCTTGGATGGAGTCGGTCGTGCCATTGAGGTAGAACATCGCGCCGGCGGTCGCGGCGATCGCATCGTGGTGGGCGGGCTTGCCGGTGCCGGCGAAGACGGCGCGCAGAGCTTCGGCGTTTTCCTTGCCGTTGCCGCCGGCGAGGTCAGCTAGCTCGTGGCGGGAAATGCCGAGGTCCTCAGGGGTGAGTTCGTAGTGGGTTATGGTGCCGTCGCGAAGCTCCCAGACCTGGGTGGTGCCGTGGAGAGCGATCTCATCGGTGCCGGCGCCGTGGACGACGAGCGCGCGCGTGCGGCCAAGATCCTTGAACACCTCAGCAATGAGCTGACCCTGTTCGGGGTTGGCGATGCCCATGATCTGGAACTCCGGGTGGCCTGGGCTGAGCAGTGGGCCCATGGTGTTGAAGAGTGTGGAGACGCCAAGGCCCTTGCGAACCGGTTGCACGTGGGCAACCGCCGGGTTGTACGCGGGGGCGAAGAGGAACGTGAAATTCGAGGCCTCGAGTTGGCGGACCGCGCGGTCCGGATCGAGATCAAGCGGAATGCCGAGGGCCTCAAGGACGTCCGCGGAGCCCGACTTGGAGGATACGGAGCGGTTGCCGTGCTTGACCATCTTGACCCCGCCGGCGGAGGCGACGAGGGATGCGCCGGTGGTGACGTTGATGGTGTTCGCGCCATCGCCACCGGTTCCCGCGGTATCCATGAGGCCCTTGCCGGTAACCGGGAAGGGGCGGCCGGCGTTGAGGAAGGCGCGGGCGGCGCCGGCTACATCGGCGAAGGTCTCGCCGCGCGTGCGGATGTGGGTAAGGAGGGCGGCGATATGGATGTCGTCATACTCCCCCACCGTCAGCGGGGTGAAGACCTCGATTGCTTGCTCGAGGGTCGGTTCGGAGATATCGAGGAATTCCTGCAGTGTCTTGAGGGCGTGATTATTGGTCATTACTTGGCTCCTTCCATGGTGGGTAGAGAAGAAAGTTGTTCAATGCAGCGTTCGATCATGATGGGGCCGGTCGGAGTTAGCACCGACTCCGGGTGGAACTGAAGGCCGAGGGCCATGCCGTCGACGGTTTCCGCCGCCATCGTGACAGGGCCGATGTCGGTCTCCGTCTCCGCGAGGCTGCGCATCTGGGTGGGAATGCTCGCGCAGCCCAAGGAGTGATAGCGCGCAACGGGGACGAGGCGGCCCACGTAGTTCGGATTATCTGGCTCGGAATCAGTAGTGAGCCCTTGGAAGAGCGGGTGCTTCGCGCCAGCGTCGGTCAGCGTCATGGGCACAGAGGAACCGTGGACTGGGCCGCAGGGCTCGACGGTGCCGCCGAAGTGCTCGAGCAGCGCCTGGAAACCCAGGCAGATGCCGAGGATGGGGATGCGGCCGAGGGAGGCGTCGACGAGTTGCATCATCGATCCAGCGTCGCGCGGATGGCCGGGGCCGGGAGAGAGGATGATGATGTCGGGTTGGGCGGCGAGAACCTCCTCCACCGGCACCGTATTACGGAAAACGGTGGTGTTATAGCCGGCGAGGGCGTCGACGAGGTTGTAGACGAAGGAATCGTGGTTATCAATGAGGACGACGTGTGGGTTCATCGGATGACCTCCAGGGATGCGTTGTGTGCCTGGGCGATGGCACTGAGCACCGCGTAGGCCTTGTGGACCGTTTCATCGGCTTCGGACTGGGGGATGGAATCGCGCACGACCCCCGCGCCGGCCTGGACGACGGCCGTGCCATCCTTGACGTATGCGGAACGGATGACGATGCAGTTATCCATGGATCCATCGCCGCGCAGGTAACCGATAGCTCCCCCGAAGGAGCCGCGGCGAGTGCCCTCAGTTTCGCGGATGAGCTCCATCGCGCGCAGCTTCGGCGCGCCGGTCAGTGTGCCCATGTTCATGCAGGCGCGGTAGGCGTCGAGGGCGTCGAAATCCTCGTGCAGCGTGGCGACGACGCGGGAGACCAGGTGCATCACGCGGGAATAGCGGTCCACCTGGAGCAGATCAGCGACCTGTCGGGTGCCGGGGACGGCGACGCGGGCGAGGTCGTTGCGGGCCAGGTCCACCAGCATGATGTGCTCGGAGACCTCCTTGGAATCGGTGCGCATCTCGAGTTCATTGCGGATGTCCAGCTCGTGGGTCGCGCCGCGCGGGCGGGTGCCGGCGACCGGGTAGAGCTGTACCTGCCGGTCGGTGGCCGTGTACTTCAGGTTGGATTCCGGAGAGGCGCCGAACAGCTCGTGCTCGGCGCCGCGCAGGTAGAACATGTACGGCGAGGGGTTGGTCTCACGCAGCGTGCGGTAGGCAGCGAAGGCGTCGGGGCAGTCGAGGCTAAACGCACGGGAAGGGACCACCTGATAAATATCGCCGGCGTGGACGTTGCCCTGGAGGCGCTCCACGTGGCGTCGAAAAGCAGCGTCGTCGATGGAGGCGCGCGCGGAGATCGTGGTGAGTGGCTGCGGGGGCTGGGGCGTGATGGGCTCGGTGCGGGCGGCGCGGTCGAGCTCCTCCTCGAGCGCCTGCTTGTCGACGCCCCACCCCTCGATCTTCGCGGTCTCCGTCAGGTGGTCCACGGTGAGAACGTGCTCGGCGACGAGAAACTCATAATCGGGGTATCCGTTGAGTCCGTCGGGAACCGGGGGTAGCTTCTCGAAGGTTTCGACGTAGTCGAAGGCGAAACCGCCGCCGATGAAGGGCAGTGATTCACTGGAATACAGTTGGCTGAATTGTAAGGTGCGCAGGATATCCGCGGTGGAGGTGGCGCGGAGGCGGGCGCGCTCATCGTGCTCGGTGGAGAGCTCGAAACTAAAGGTGGTGCTATCCTCACCGTCCTGGCTGATCCTGGAGCGGAAGTCTTGGCGAAGCTCGTCGAGGAGCAGCTGGCCAGCGGGCGTTAATGCGGTAGCGGTGACCGCTTGGCCGCGGCAGACGACTTTGAGCGCTGCCTTGGTGATCGCGATACACGTGAGGTTCTTCTTGGATTCAATGTCCGCTGATTCTAAGAGCAAGGAGTCCTGCGGCGTGGCGAGGGCGTAAAAGAGCGCACTGGCATCGGGTGTGTACCCGACCTCGCGTTTGGCTGTAAACGGCATACGGTGTCTTTCTTTAACGATGTTGTGTGCTGCCGCGAGCTTTTTAAGAGAGCAAAACGCCGAAAAGCCCGCAGCTGCGGGCCTTAAATATGGGAGAACAACGAGGCCCGCGGGTTACGCGCGCCACCACCAAAGGTTAGAAATGTTCTTCACATCACTGACTCTAACACCGATACCTTCTGCCGTACAGATAAATGTGAGCGGGTACCCCCGTGGGGTCTGGGCGCAGCAGGGTCGCCTCGGCGTCAGTGATGTAGGAAACATGCAGCTTAAGCATGTGATATAGAACTCTAAAACTGTCACAGTATAGCTTTTGGAGGGCTAAAAGTACCCCCGCGCGGGAAAAATATTCACAAAACTGCTGCTTAAACGCATGGAAAGAGGCTTAAATAACGGTCACAACAGTCACTCTAGAGTAGAAAAGGACCGTTATGTTCTCTAAAACTGCTGCTGCTCTCTCCGCTCTCGCTCTGAGCGCCGCCGCCCTCGTGGGGTGCTCCTCATCCTCGGACAACGCCGGCGGTGATTCCGGTGGTGGAGACTCCTACTCCATCGGTATCAACCAGCTGGTTCAGCACCCCTCCCTCGACGCCGCTGCGGATGGTTTCCAGGAAGCCTTCGAGGAGGCGGGCGTGGACGTGGATTGGGACATCCAGAATGCCAATGGCGAGCAGGGCACCGCGGTGTCCATCTCGCAGCAGATGGCAAATGCTAACCACGACCTCTACCTGGCAATCGCCACCCCAGCCGGACAGGCCATGAGCAAGTCCATCAAGGACAAGCCGCTTCTGTTCACCGCGGTAACGGACCCGGTGGAGGCGGAGTTGGTGGAGTCCCTGGATAAGCCGGGCAAGAATGTCACTGGTACCTCTGACGCCGCGCCCATCGAGGAGCAGGTTGAACTGATTACCCAACTGGTTCCAGATGCCAAGACCGTCGGCGTGGTCTACTCCTCCGCCGAGGTCAACTCCAAGGTGCAGGTGGAACAGTTGGCAGAGGCCGCTAAGCCGAAGGGCATTGAGGTGAAGTCGCAGACGGTGACCTCCGTGACGGAGATCCCGCAGGCCGTAGAGGCGCTGGGCGATGTCGATGCCATCTACGTGCCGACCGACAACATGGTTGTTTCCGGCATTTCTTCGCTCATCAAGGTAGCGAATGACAAGACCATCCCGGTCATCGCAGCGGACTCGGGTGCCGTTGAAGGTGGTGCTGCCGCCACCATCGGTATCGACTACAAGGAGCTGGGCCGCCAGACCGGTGAGATGGCGCTGCGCATCCTCCAGGACGGCGCAGAACCGGCCGAGACCCCGGTAGAAACCGCCTCTGAGTACACCTACGTCATTAACGAGGATGCCGTGAAGGCACAGGGCGTTGAGGTACCGAAGGAGATCATGGAGAAGGCTGAGAAGCTGTGATTGGTGCACTCGAGCTAGGGCTCATCTATGCGGTCATGGCCGTGGGCGTCTACCTGACATTCCGCGTCCTTGACTTCCCGGACCTGACCGTCGATGGCTCCTTTACCACCGGGGCTGCGACGGCCGGCGTGCTCATTACGAATGGGGTTAATCCCTTTCTGGCATCGGCCGCGGGCTTTGTCACCGGCTTTATCGCCGGCTGCATCACGGGGCTTCTGCACACGAAAGGCCGCATCGACGGTTTGCTTGCGGGTATCCTCACCATGATTGGTCTGTGGTCCATCAACCTGCGCATCATGGGCAGCGCCAACGTTCCGTTGCTCTCCCAAGATTCGGTGTTTACCCCGCTGGATGCAGTAATGGGGTCGTGGGCCGGGGTGGGCTTGCTCGCCTTGGGTGCGGTGTTGCTCTGCCTGCTGATCGTGTGGTTCCTGTCCACGGACCTGGGACTTTCGCTGCGCGCAACAGGTGACAATCAGCAGATGATCACCTCCTTTGGCGTGTCCACCGATTTCACCAAGATCCTGACCCTGGCCCTGTCCAATGGCCTGGTGGGCCTGTGCGGTGCTCTCATCGCGCAGTACCAGGGCTTCGCCGACATTTCGATGGGTATCGGACTCATCCTGGTTGGTCTGGCATCCGTCATTCTGGGACAAGCGGTACTCCCCCAGTCGCGCTTGTGGATGGCCGTGGTGGCGGTGGCCTTGGGCTCTGTGATCTACCGTCTCATCATCTTCGCTGCGCTTCAGGTAGGCCTTAACCCGAATGACATGAAGCTCATCACGGCGCTGCTGGTTATTGTCGCTCTGCTGGTGCCGCGTATGACGAAGGTCCGCGGGAAGAGGAAGGCCTAGATCATGCTCAAAGTAGATAAGATTTCGAAGACCTTCTTCCCGGGTACGGTCAACGAACGCCGTGCGCTTCGCGACGTCTCCCTGGAACTTGCCTCCGGCGACTTTGTTACTGTCATCGGCTCTAACGGTGCCGGAAAGTCGACGCTGCTGAACTCCGTCGCGGGCCGGCTCATCCCGGATTCGGGAAAGATCTCGATCGACGGCCAGGACGTGACGAGCCAGCCGGAGCACAAGCGTGCAAGGAAGGTCGGGCGCGTCTTTCAGGACCCCATGGCGGGTACGGCACCAAACCTTACGATTGAGGAGAATCTCTCCTTGGCCTACCTGCGTGGCAAGAAGCGAGGCCTCGGTTTGGGTCTTAGCTCCGCGCGCCGGGCCATCTTCGTGGAACAGTTGGAATCCCTCGAGCTCGGCCTTGAGAAGCGTCTGGGGACCAAAGTGGGGCTGCTCTCCGGCGGTCAGCGCCAGGCGCTGTCGTTGCTCATGGCCGGCTTTACTAACCCGAAGGTGATGCTTCTGGATGAGCACACGGCGGCCCTCGACCCGCAGCGCGCCGAGCTGGTAACGACACTGACGAAGCGCATTGTGGAGCAAGGTCAGCTCACGACTCTGATGGTGACGCACAATATGGCGCAAGCGCTGCAAGTGGGAAACCGCCTCATCATGATGCATGAGGGAGAGATCATCTATTCCGCTGACGCCGAGCAGAAGGCGAAGCTCACGGTAGAGGATCTCATGGGGGAGTTCGCAAAGATTAAGGGAGCGACCTCCGATAGGACGCTGCTGCAGTAGCATTCCTGCGAGGTTGTTTCACGTGAAACCTAGGTGCTGCGTTCGACAGCATCTAGGTTTCTTTTGTTATGTCCATAGGGTTTTTGGACATGGAGTCCGGTGTCTTTTTGGACACGGAATCCATGGAGGTCTTGGACACTTCTAGCGGTTTATGGTTGCGGCCTGCGTTTCGGCCGGGGTTTGGATAGTTTCGGGTTCATCCGCGGTGGTTGGCGATGTTTCATTCCTTCAACGAGGTTGATGTTGATCTGGCCACCTGGTGGTCTGTGGCTTAACGTGATCGCTGACGTACTGCGAGCCGTGATCCGAATGGTGAATGAGACCTGTTGTTTCCTCAGCACACACGATCGCCTGATTAAGAGCTTGCAGCGGCAACGCTTCGGTGCGCATGGAGTCTGATAACGCCCACCCAACGATCCGTCGGGAGTAAACGTCGGTGACAAACGCGGCATACACAAAGCCTTTCTTCGTGCGCACATACGTAATGTCAGCCACCCACAGTTTGTTCGGGCCGGGGGCTTTGAACTCACGCTCGACCAAGTCTGGGCGCAGATCCGGCCTGTTGAGGTGTACGGGTTGTGATTGGTGATCTGCCTTTGCCTTTGCCAGAAACACCAGCTAGGCGCATCAGCCGGGCGGTTTGTTCACGACCGATGTCGATTCCGTCACGGTCAAGCGCATGCCACATTGTCCGCACGCCGTAGACACCGTAATTATCCCGATGAATGGCACCAATGCGTTCAATCAGCACAGCGTCACGAAGGCGACGAGCACTTAAGCCCACGGGCTTTTGATTGGCGGTATCCACGGGACGTGATGAAACCGCCAACACGGTGGGTGTTTAACGTCTCGCAAATGAACTCGATGGAGAAACGATCCCGATACTCATCGATGAACCGGATCATTTCCGACGTTTTGGGTCGAGTTCCGACGCGAAAAAAGCCGAGGCAGCCTTCAGTAGCTCATTGGTGTCGCGTAGCTCTTGATTTTCACGGCGTAGCCTCGCGTTTTCCGCGGCCAAGTCTTCAGGCACAGGTTCTGGGATGTTTCCCGCACGACGGGCCTGCTGGGTCCACTGACGAGCCGTGTGCCATGAAACCCCCAGCTTTGGAGCTACTGCCTGGCACGCGGCTTGCATCGACATATTTTCCGCCAAGATACGGTCCTCTACAAGACGGACCACACGGTCCTTTGCATCCTGGTCAAATTTTCTTGGCATATTCCAGATTTTCCCATCTACTCAGACGGAACAAAACCTGGGACACTTCAGTCTCTCCTATCCATCTTCACACTCCTTCCACCTGAAGTGTTTGAAGTGGAAATCTTCAATTATGGTAGCCTTACCTAAACTAGGTATAATCTTTATACTTTCCGAAGGGAGTCTCTGCCGCTGCAAACACCAGCCCTGAACGGGATTCGGTCTCAACCAACGGTGGTACCGCTGGGGCATCGGCCAGCACCAGCTGAATCCGCAGGGGCGAACCACTAATTTCCATGGTGCAGACGGCAGCGTCCGATTGCAACTTTGGTGCAGATGTATCGCAGCGCCATTCGCTTCAACGGCCTGGAGGCCGCAAATGAATCGGATGTGCTGCGTATCTACCGCTAGAAACCGCAGCACATTGGAGACCAGCCGCCAAAATGGGCGAGGTTTAGAAGATGAGAAGCGAGGGCCGAGACGAATGTTAGTCCGAAGTTGAAGGTGGCTGCGAGGTTGAAATCCATCCGGAAATATCGCGAAGTTCTGGGAATTTCCCTTCCCATCGCTGGAGTACAACTCGCCGGAGTTGCATTGACCACCACGGACGTATTGATGCTGCAGTCCGTGGGCGTACTGGCGATAGCCGGCGGCGGCCTAGCGATGCAGCTTTACAACCAGATCCGCACGATGTGCGTGGGCATGGTGACGGCCGGGGCAAATCTTGTGGCTGAAGCAGCAGCAAAAATGGAAAAAGAGAAAACCTCTTGTCAAAATTGCGAGGCGGGAGCAGAACAGATCCGGCGGGCTGTGCGCTCCTCCTTCGCGGTGGCCACTGGCACTGCAATTCTCGGCGCGTTACTGGTCATCGCCCTAGGCGGATTGGTCCTTGTTCTGCCCATCGACAAGCACGTTGCCCAACTCACCTTCGCCATGACCCTTGCGCTCGCACCCGGGTTAGTCCCGATGATGTGGCTCAACGTCCTGCGCCAATTCGCCGTGGGCATGCGAAAACCCGGCTCCCTGTTAACCATCACGCTGATATCGATATTTATAAATATCGCATTGAACTGGTTATTTATGACATGGGCAGCCTCGGATCACTGGAAGGTAGCGGGCATCGGGCTTTCTACAACTGTCATCCAACTGCTTACCTTCCTGGCCTTCCGGATTGTGGTACTGCGCATTCCCGAGCTACAGCCCTATTTCCACATCCTTCCGTGTAAAGGAGATGGGGAGACTATCTGCCGCCTCGTCCGCCTCGGGGTACCAGTCAGTCTGACCTATGGCTCGGAGGCTGCAATAACAACCATCGCCGGTTTAGTGATGGGGACCTTTAGCCCACAGATGCTAGCGGCGCACAATATTGTGAACCAACTGGCGTACATCGTTTACCAAGTGTGCATCGGCTTTTCTCACGGCGGCTCGGTGCTGATCACAAGGGCTCGGGCCGAGAGTGCCGACTCAGTGCGCGAGATTACCCGACGCATATTGTTCGTCGTGGTCACGTATCTGGGAATAATGGGCGCGCTGTGGCTTCTGTTGGGCAGGTGGGTACTGCATCCTTTCTTAAAAGAGGCAGATCCCACCACCTTTCACATTGCCGTCCTGCTCCTATGTCTCGCGGTACTGCAACAGTTCGCCAAAGGAATCCAAAACGTGGCAGTGGGCCTACTGAGAGGCCTGAAAGACACCACCTCAGGGCTACGCTGCACCCTCGTCGGGTACTGGCTGGTTGGCGTCCCCGGGATTCTGATATTTGGAAAGCTCCTCGGATGGGAAGGATATGGCGTCTGGTTAGGACTCATCATGGGTTTCGCAACCACGGCGGTACTGCTGCTACGCACATATTCCCGCCGACTGAATGAACTGACTTAACGGGAATGTTGGGGGTAAAAGTTTCATCACCCATTGTAGATAAACAAAGGTATGGCTAACCTAATAGATCCACTTGGAAGAAAGGATTGCCTTGTCCCTCACGACAACTAGGGCTCGCGGTTTTAAAACCCCACGCGCCCCTCACCACCGAATGGCCCGCGTAGTCGCCTCAGCCGTCACCGCCACTGCCCTCCTTATGACCGCTGCCTGCAGCACTAACGATGAACAACAGACCGCAGATGACGGAGAAAAGCAACAGATCACCGACATTCTCGGGCGCGAAGTCGAGGTCCCGAAGAACGTCGATCGGGTCCTCATGGGCGGGCAACGGATGCTTTACACGACATCCATCCTCAACAAAGAAAACCCGCTCCAGGGCATCGTTGCCTGGCCAGATGACCTGGAGCAGAACGACCCTGGCACGTACAAGAAGTACGAACAGAAATTCTCAGAGATCGAAGATATTGAGCAAACTGGTGAAGTTTACGACGGCTCGATGTCCGTTGAGCAAGCTTTGAATTCCCGTCCAGATGTCTTCATTGTCTCCGCAAGCAGCTTCGAAGCCGCCCAGGATGCTGGCATCGTAGACGGTCTAGAAAAGGCCGGAATCCCCACGGTTACCGTCGATTACTTTACCGACCCGGTGAAGAACACCGCACCGAGCGTGCGCTTGCTCGGCAAGGTACTCGGCCACGAGAAGGAAGCGGAAGAGTATGCCGAGTTCTATGAGTCCAAGGTGAACATGGTTCAGGAGCGCCTAGAAAAAGCCAAGGCCACCCCCACACCGACCTTCCTCTGGCGAGCTCCCGGCTACTTCGACTGCTGCTCTACCTTCGCTAAGTCCAACCTAGCCCAAATTGTTAACGCAGCGGGTGGCGAAAACGTGGGCGACGATATGATCGACGCCAAGCAGGGGCAAGTCTCTCCCGAGGCGCTAGCTGAAAAAGACCCAGACGTCATCATCGCCACCGGCGCAGACTGGACCGGCGCCAAGCAGCAGCCAAAGAAGAATGGCTTTGTACCCCTGGGCTACGACGAGTCCACCGAACAGGCAGCCAAAGACTTCCAACGCGTTGTTGACGGGCAACCTGTCCTTAAGGAAATGCGGGCGGTCAAGAACAAGCGGGCCTACGCTGCGTGGCATCACTTCTACGACTCCCCATACAACTACCTAGCCATCGAGTGGTTTGCCAAAGCCATGCACCCCGACCTGTTTTCCGATGTCGACCCGCAGGCCGATTTGGAAGAACTACATGAAAAATTCCTCCCTGTGGAGGCTAGCGGCACCTTCTGGACTGGTTTGCCATGAGCCACGGAGCACGAGCGCAATCAATTGCCACCGGAAGCGAGGTGGACGACCAAAACTCTACCCCGCAACGGCAACGCCCCCGGTCAAACTGGTACCGAACAGCTAGCAGGCGAAAGGTAGCGATCATCGCAGGGCTTACGGCCCTGCTATGCGTCACCATTGCCATAGATTTCCTCATCGGCAGCAGTTTGAACGCAAATGAGGCGCTCTACGTGCTCTTTCACCCCAGCGATTCCCGCCCAATTGACTGGCAGATCATCTTTGATATACGTCTGCCTATGACCGTCACAGCGGTGCTCATCGGTGGCACCCTCGCTGCTGCCGGCGCAGAGATGCAAACCATCTTGGATAACCCCTTGGCAGAGCCCTATACGCTGGGCATTTCCGCCGCTGCGAGCTTTGGCGCAGCCTTTGCCACCGTCTCAGGATTCACCGCGGCGGGAATCGGGGCAGCGCTGGGAATGGCGGGCAGTGCTTGGGTCTTCGCCCTCGCGGCCTGTGCGGTGATCGTCCTATTCTCTCGGTCAAAGAGCTCTGGTACCGAGGGAATGATTCTGCTGGGCATAGCCATCGTGTTCCTCTTCGATGCTCTACTAGCGCTAATGCAGTACCTCGCCTCGCAGACCCAATTAGAGCAGGTGGTTTTCTGGACCTTGGGCAGCCTTACGCGCGCTACGTGGCCTCAGATCGGCCTTCTCGCGGTCATCTCACTAATCGGAATTGCTTACTTCTACCGCAATGCGTGGACGCTGACCGCGTTTCGAATGGGCGACGACCGCGCTAGGTCCATGGGTATCAATATCCCAAAGCTGCGCACGTACACGCTGGTGGGAGTCTCCCTTATGGCGGCAACTGCCGTTTCGATGGCCGGGACAATTGGTTTCATCGGACTCGTCGGCCCACATATCGCCAGGATGCTCGTTGGTGAGGACCAACGCTTCTTCCTCACCACGTCCATCATCTCAGGTGCGCTTTTGCTGACCTCAGCCTCAGTGGTATCCAAGCTGATCCAGCCTGGGGCGATTCTGCCTGTCGGCATCATCACCGCGATTGTGGGCGTTCCCGTGTTCGTCGTCCTCATTGTTTTGCGACGCCGCCCCCGAACTGTCTCCTCAACCTAATGATCGCCTCTCCCAGTACTTCCTGCCCCAGAAAGGACCCCCTCGTGGAACAACCGCCCACGGTTCCGCCAGAACCCACACTCCGGGTAGATAACCTGTGCTTTTCCCATGGAGACGAACAGATACTGAATGACGTATGTCTCCCAAAGATCGAAGCTGGAACCGTCACCGCCCTCGTCGGCCCTAATGGCGCTGGTAAGTCGACTTTGCTGCGCTGCATGGCTAACCTATGCCGATTCAGCGGCGACGTCACTGGGCCCGAGGCAGTATATTTGCCACAGGATCCCCCGCCGGAAAGCACCCTTACCGTATTCGAATCGGTACTTCTGGCACTCCAGCATTCCCGGACGGGATTCAGCGGACTACGGGTAGCCACATCCACACAGGACCGAGTCAGCTCGGTCCTCACGCGGCTGGGGCTAGAAGACCTAGAATCCCGAACAATGTCCCAGCTCTCCGGCGGCCAGCGTCAATTAGTAAGCTTCGCCCAGGCCATCGTATGCCGGCCGCAGGCATTACTACTGGACGAGCCAACCAGCGCTCTTGACCTAAGGAATCAGCTCATCCTCATGGAGCATATTCGCGCCTATGCAGCTGAAGCACCCGCGGCGGTCGTGGTTTCGATGCACGATCTTTCACAAGCAGCGCGCTTCGCTCACCGCATTGCGGTACTCCACGCGGGCACTGTATACGCACACGGAGCAGCTAAGGACGTGTTAACCGCAAAAATGTTGCGTGAAGTCTACCGCGTAGATGGAAAAGTCACCCTTACTGATGACGGTTCTGCAGCAATCACCACATCCAGAGCCATATAAGGGGCTTGAAGTGCCCCGAGTTTTGTTCCTAGGCATGTTCCTTGATTTCTATTATTCCCTGTTGCGGGTTCTTCTTCCACAATTCGGTTTCCACCTCGGCTGGGGTTCGATATCCCAGGCTTTGGTGGAGCCTTACCTCGTTCCACCATGACACCCACTCGAACGTCGCGATTTCTACCTCGACAACATCATTCCACCTGCGAGTATGGATGAGCTCATTCTTGTAAGAGCCGTTAACGTTTTCAGCTAGAGCATTGTCATTTCAGTCACCGACGGTCCCAGTGGAAGCGGCAATCCCGTGCTGGGCGAGACGCTGGTTGTAGACAACGCTGACGTACTATAAGCCGTGATCCGAATGGTGAATAAGGCCTGTTGTTTCCTTCGCGCTCACAATCGCTTGGTTGAGTGCTTGCAGCGGTAATACCTCGGTGCGCATCGAGTCCGATAATGCCCATCCGACGATCCGCCGGGAGTAAACGTCAGTGACAAACGCGGTGTACACAAAACCCTTCTTCGTACGCACGTAGGTAATGTCGGCCACCCACAGCTTGTTTAAGGCCTTGGGCTTTGAACTCACGCTCGACCAAATCCGGGCGCAGATCCGGCCTGTTGAGGTGTACGGGTTGTGATTGGTGATCCGCCTGTGCCTGTGCCAGGGACCTGACCCCTGTTTGGTAGACACCTGATAT
>NZ_KV794794.1:0-245 GCF_001808895.1 Corynebacterium sp. HMSC070E08 | reverse complement strand
ATGGCGGCTTCGTCCGCGATCATGCCGGCGATGGTCTCAGCAGAGGTATCACCCGGGATGGCGATCATGTCCAAGCCCACCGAGCAGATCGAGGTCATGGCCTCCAGCTTGTCGATGGAGATGGCACCGGTGCGCACCGCATCGATCATGCCCTTGTCCTCGGAAACCGGGATGAAGGAACCCGACAGCCCACCCACGCGGGAGCAGGCCATCATGCCGCCCTTCTTGACGGCGTCGTTAAGCAG
>NZ_KV794793.1:6522-7424 GCF_001808895.1 Corynebacterium sp. HMSC070E08 | reverse complement strand
CACGGTGACTGTCACGGTTGAGCAGCCGGATGCTGCGGATACTGATGTGTCCGTGGATGCCATTCCTGACACGAGGGTTGCTCGTGGCGAGAAGGTTTCCATCCCAATCGAGGCTACCGACGGTGCAGAGATTTCCGTCACTGGTTTGCCTGAGTTCCTAAAGCTCAACGGTAACGTCATCGAGGGCACGGTCCCTGAGGACGCTGAACTCAAGTCTTACGACATTGAGGTTAAGGCATCCAAGGATGGCAAGGACGCGTCGGATAAGTTCAAGCTCACTGTTGTTACCTCCATTTTGGTTGACTCTGATGGTGATGGTGTCTCCGATGAACAGGAGGAGAAGGACGGTACTGATCCGAACAATCCGGATTCCGATGGCGATGGCCTGAATGACGGTGAGGAAAAGGAGCACGGTACCGATCCGAAGAACCCGGATACCGATGGTGACGGTGTTAACGACGGTGACGAGGTCAAGGACGGCACTGATCCGAAGAATAAGGACACCGATGGTGACGGCCTGACCGATGGTGAGGAAAAGGAGATTGGTACTGATCCGACGAAGCCGGATACCGATGGTGACGGCCTGACCGATAAGGAAGAGGTCGACGGTTCTAAGAACGACGACTTCAACAACGAGCCGACTGATCCGACAAATCCGGATTCTGACGGTGATGGCCTGACTGATGGCACTGAGACTGAGATCGGCACCGATCCGAATAACCCGGATACCGACGGTGATGGTCACAAGGATGGTGACGAGGTCAAGGACAATAAGGATCCGAAGGATCCGGATTCCTTCCCGGGCGATGACACCGACACCGATGGTGATGGTGTTCCGGATGCCCAGGAAGAAAAGGACGGCACCGATCCGAAGAACCCGGATACCGATGGTGATGGCCTGA
>NZ_KV794793.1:6110-6422 GCF_001808895.1 Corynebacterium sp. HMSC070E08 | reverse complement strand
CCGATCCGAAGAACCCGGATACCGATGGTGACGGCGTTAACGACGGTGACGAGGTCAACCGTGAGGATGAAGACGGTAACCCAGCTCCGACTGATCCGAAGAACAAGGACACCGATGGTGACGGCCTGACCGATGGTGAGGAAAAGGAGATTGGCACCGATCCGACGAAGCCGGATACCGATGGTGATGGCCTGACCGATAAGGAAGAGGTCGACGGTTCCAAGAACCCGCACAAGGACAACAAGTTCGACGAGGATGGTAAGCCTGGCAACACGGACCCGAAGAACCCGGATACCGATGGTGATGGCCTGA
>NZ_KV794793.1:0-6010 GCF_001808895.1 Corynebacterium sp. HMSC070E08 | reverse complement strand
AGAACCCGGATACCGATGGTGATGGCCTGACCGACCGTACGGAAATTGAGATCGGCACCGATCCGAATAAGGCTGACACCGATGGTGACGGCGTAAACGATGGCCAGGAGATCAAGGACGGTACGGATCCGAAGAACCCGGATACCGATGGTGACGGTGTCAACGACGGTCAGGAGAAGGAGGACGGCACCAACCCGCTCGACAAGGGCGACTTCAAGGGTGGTGACGACTCCGATGACAACGGCGACAAGCCGAGCATTGTCCCAGGTGATAAGACCGATGAGGTTCCTGCCAACAATAAGCCGAAGGAACTGGATGACAAGGTCAAGAACCCGACAGATGGTATGACCGGTGATGTCCTTGACAAGGACGGAAAGAAGATTCCGGGCTCCAAGGTTGAGATCGACCCGAAGACCGGTGAAATCGAGGTGACCGTACCGAAGGGTACTGATCCGCAGGATGCCACGGTTGTTGTCAAGGACAAGGACGGCAACAAGGTCGGTGAGATTGATATCAAGATCACCAAGCCGAAGACGGACAACAACGACGGCGGTAACAACGGTGGTTGGTTCCCGTGGCCGATTGATCCGAACAAGCCGGGCGAGGATGACAAGCCGGGTGACGAGGATCCGAAGGACAAGGACACCGATGGTGACGGCCTGACTGACGAGCAGGAGAAGGAGCTTGGCACCGATCCGAATAAGGCTGACACCGATGGTGACGGCATCAATGACGGTGATGAGGTAGACGGCTCCAAGAACCCGTTCGATAAGGACGGCAACAAGGTTAAGCCGGGTGAGAAGGGGGCTCCGACTGACCCGAAGAAGGCTGATACCGATGGTGACGGCACCAATGATGGTGATGAGGTCACTGGTTCCAAGAACAACGGTAAGCCGACCGATCCGAATAACCCGAAGTCCAAGCCGGAGACGGACCCGAACGGTTCCTCTAAGCTGCCTGACTGGAATGGTTCTTCGAACCTGTCTGAGCGTTGCATCAACACTGGTCTGGGTATTGGTATCCCGCTGCTGTTCCTGATTCCGGTTGGTCTGGCTTCCCAGATGAACATTCCGGGTCTGTCGGAGTTTGTTGCTCCGATTAATAAGCAGATTCAGGATCTGAATACCCGTCTGCAGCAGCAGACCAACACCTTCAACGGCCCGTTGGCTGACCAGGTCAATGGTATTAATGCTCAGCTGAAGCGCTTCGGTGCTGACTACCAGCAGGCTGCTGGTGCTGTGGCTCTGATTGCTGCTGGTGCTTTGGCTATCGGCCTGTTGGCTGATGCTTGTGCACCGGGTGCTGGCGAGGGTTCCTCCAAGTAAGAGGAAGACCGCGATAACCGAGGGCCAGCCGGCCCCCGTGGCCGGCTGACACGCTAGAAGGTCAGTCTGTAGCGCCAAGCCCCCTTTCCCACTGTTTCCCTGCGGTGGGTAAAGGGGGCTTTGGTGATCCTGCACCCCCGGAGTCGGAGCCCGGGGGCCAGTGTGCCGTCGTGGGGTGCGGTGAGTTTGGGTGGTTGTGGGGAATCGGGGGACGTCGCCAGGCAGCACGGCGTCAAATGTGTGCGATAATTCGAGAATGACTACCGTAGGCGACATCGCAGGCCAGATCGGAACCCCCTTAACAGCAAGCGCCACTAAGGTGCTGCTCCTCGGGGCGGGCGAGCTGGGCAAGCAGTTGGTAATAGCCTTTCAGAATTTGGGGCTCGAGGTGCACGCCGTGGACCGCTACGCAGGAGCACCCGCGCAGCAGCTTGCGCACTTTAGCTACATCGCAGACGTTAGGGACCCATACAAGGTGTGGGAGCTGACTGAGAGGATTAAGCCAGACTACGTAGTCCCAGAGGTGGAGACTGTCGCGGTGGAGACGCTGAAGCGTATAGAGGAATTCGGCACCACCGTTGTGCCATCAGCGCGGGCCTGTGAGCTGACACAAAGCCGGGAGAGCGTGCGTGAGGTAGCTGAGAGCATCGGCTTGCCCGTCACTGCCTATCGCTTTGCTGAGTCCGCTGAGGAGTTGCAGGAGGCAGTGGGGGAGTTGGGGCTGCCGTGCATCGTGAAGCCGGATATTACGACCTCCGGGAAGGGCCACATCCTTCTTAAGGAAGAAGAGGACGTGGAGGAGGCCTGGTCCATGGTGCGACACGTGTCCTCGGAGTATAAGCGCGTCGTGGTGGAACGCTTCGTCGACTTTGATTATGAGGTCACGCTGCTTGCGGTGCGTTCCATCGACCCGGCTACGGGCAAGATGGCCACGTGGTTCAGTGAGCCCATTGGCCACCGTCATGAGAAAGGCGATCTAGTGGAGTCCTGGCAGCCCATGGCGATGAGTGAAGACGCCCTGGCGAACGCACGCTCCGTTGCGGCGCGCATCTCCAATGAATTGGGTGGGCGCGGTGTTTATGGCGTTGAGCTCTTCGTGGCGGGTGATGAGGTGTATTTCTCCTCTGTTTCGCCGCGTCCTTTGGATACCGCAATGCTGACTGGATACACACAGCGCTTCTCTGAGTTTGAGCTCCATGTCCGCGCAATGTTGGGCTTCCCGATTGATGTGACGTTGGTGAGCCCCGGTGCGGCGGTCATTCTGCACGCGGATGCTGAGCTTGATGACGTCTCCTATTCCGGCCTCGATGCCGCCCTGGCGTATGAGGAGACGGACGTGCGTCTGTTTGGTAAGCCGTGGGCGTATGCAGGGCGCCGAATGGGGATGGTGGCTACGACTGCTGAGGATGTTGAGACAGCCCGCGACAGGGCGGCACTCGCGGCGGCGAAGATTACTGTGGAGTCGGGCTCGTCTTCAGGGGGAGACCAGGTGGATGCACAGCCAGTGACGGCTGCTGGCTCGCCGGTCTCCGACATCGAGGTTATTGAGGTCCCTGAGCCGGTCGTCGACGTTGATCCGAAGCTCACGCGTTCCGCGGATGATTAATGAGGGCTCGGCGAGCCATAAAACTGATTAATGGGGGTAGTGGTCTAAGCCCCGTGGGATGAGGTTTCTAATGGGGAATGACGGCCGTGCTTTGTGCACGGCCGTTTCGCGTGTCTGCGAGGTGTAGCGGTAAGGGTGCTAAGTGCTCGCGAGTACGAGCTTTCGCGGGCCTTGGGGTGCTACTAGGTCGCGGGGGATCGTAGGTATCGCAGGTGCTTACAAGGGGATTAGGCCAGCGGGGGCGCGCACAGTGCTGTTGCGCTGGCGGAAGGTTTCCTTGCGCAATCCGGGTGGGAAAAAACTGATATGCAAACTTAGTAAATCTTAGATTGAGTATTATAAGAAATACTTAGAAGTTGACGATGTGAAGGAAAAATAGAACAAGTGGGCGGTAGATGGGAGCTGCCTGACTTGAAAACGGTCTAGTGCAGCATAAATACGCTCCAACTTGGGTATAGGCGAAATTTATAGAGCAATGAGATACCTTGCAGCTTCCTGTGTCGAATGATAGTCTCCTGAGTGGACTATCAGAGTTCGTGAGATTCGTGAGAAGAATCGCCGGTAAAGGTGTAAAAACCTACGTCCCGATTTCAGATTGGTTCAGTGGTCTAAGGCTGCTGTGCAGAAAACTTGTAGACATTCACATCATTCGAAGAGGAAACGATGAGTAGATTAAGGAATATCTCCAGAGAGGGGTGGATGGTCTTTACTGCTGTGCTTACAGCAATTGCAGTAATTGCAGCCATGGTTACCGTTCCCTGGGCGAAGGCCGGCGCGGCCGAGCCGACTGATTTCGTGCCTAACACCACCTTGGGCGCTGAAAATGCGAAAATTGGCGGAGATCATAGCTGGGGCCAGCTTGTGTGGGCTGGTGTTCCGCCAGAAGGTGCGAGAAACCCTCACAAGAACAACGATGTCGGATGGGGCTGGTGTATTGATTACACTGTTGCCGATCCCATGCTCAAGAAGGGCAGCTACAAGAAGTCCACAGCAGGTGCGATTCGCTTTGATGACCCGAAGTTCCAGAATGCGGCAATCGGCATTGCAATGAAGCTGCGTGATGCTACGGCGGCTGGCGATAAGAAACTTGCTAACCGTTACAGCGTTTACTTGGCAGCGCTCGTCTCTGATGCGTCGGGTAGGGCTGCCGCGATTAAGTTTATTCACGCAAACGACGGCGGAAATGTCTCTGGTCTGGCACGTCCGCTCCACGGGTTCGACGGCAATTCGGAGGATTTCACGGCGAACACGGGGCTGCGCATTCTAAAGGACAATGCCCAAACGCTCGACCAGCAGTTTGAAGCCGATCCGTCGGTTACTATCCCTGAGCAGCCGGCGGATGCCTTCATCACTGTGGTTGGCCCTAACGGCATAACCACTCATAACAGTGGTGGGGGACAGCGTGTGGTTCCGATTGACCAGCCTGGTCTGCCGGATGATGGCGGCGAGAATCCGGGTAAGGATGAGGAGAGCAACCCGAATCCGAAGCCGACTCCGTCGGAAAGCACTGAGACTGAGCCGTCCACGACCGATGAGCAGACCACCGAGGAGACCACTTCTGAGGAAACCACGTCTGAGAGCTCTGAGGCTGAGACGACTTCTGAGGAGCCGACCACGGAGGAGACGACCGAACCGTCTGAGCCGTCGACGACCGATGAGCAGACCACGGAGGAAACCACCTCTGAGGAAACGCCATCTGAGAGCACCGACGAGTCGACGACCGAGGAAACTGAGGAGCCGACTCCGACCCCGACCACTGACGTAGTTCCGGAGCCGACCCCGACGACTTCTCAGCAGGAGAAGCCGCGCAAGCCGGAGATCAAGACCCAGGCCAAGTTTGATGGTGACAAGCAGCAAGTTGTTGCTGGCGCAACCGTCATTGACACGGTTCACTACGAGGACTTGGTTCCTGGTAAGAAGTACACCCTGAAGGCCGAACTTCGTAACAAGGCTGCTGACGCTAATGGCGAGCACGCTGTCGTTGGTACCGGCTCGCAGGAATTCACTGCGGAAGCTGAGTCCGGCGACGTTGCGGTAAAGATTAACGTCGATAAGCAGCTCGAGTCCCCGATCGCTGCTGCCGTTGCTTTCGAGAAGCTCTTCTCTTCCGAGGTAGACAAGGATGGCAACGACATCTCCGGCTCCCATGAGGAGAAGGAGATTGCCACTCACGAGGACATCAACGACGAAGCACAGACCGTTATCACTGTCTGGAACCCTGAAATCGGTACGACGGCCAAGTTTAAGGACGGCAACCGCGTTGTTGAGGGCGCCACGGTTATCGACACCGTGACGTATAAGGACCTTGTTCCGGGTAAGAACTACACCCTGAAGGCAAAACTGATCTCCAAGGAAGACGGCACTACCGTTCTGGGTGAGGCTACCCACACCTTCACTGCGGAGAACTCTGCTGGCTCTGAGGACGTTGAGATCGTCGTCAACGACAAGGCCAAGGACGGCGTTACCGCTGCAGTTGCTTTTGAGAAGCTCTTCTCTTCCGAGGTAGACGAGGACGGCAACGATATCTCCGGCTCCACCGAGGAGAAGGAGATTGCTAAGCATGAGGATATCAACGACGAGGCACAGACTGTGACCTCTGAGCTGAACCCGTCGATTAAGACCAAGGCTGAATTCGATAATGCTAAGCAGGTTGCTGCCGGCGTCGTAGTTAAGGACACTGTTTCTTACACCGACCTAGTTCCGGGTAAGGAATACACTCTTAAGGCAGAGCTGCGTAACAAGGCTCTCAACGAGAACGGTGAGCATGCTGTTATCGGTCGTGGTGACCTGACCTTCACTCCGAAGAGCTCTGTAGGTGAGGTCGTTGTTGACATCAAGGTCAATGAGGACCTTGAGGGTGTAGTCAAGACTGCGGTTGCATTCGAGAAGCTGTACTCCAAGCAGGTTGATGAAACCGGTAAGGATGCTCCGAAGAACGAGGGTGACGGAAATGAGATCACCACGCACGAGAACATCAACGACGAAGATCAGACTGTGACCTCTGAGGAGGAGCCGTCTGAGTCGACGACCCCGGAGAACCCGGGTGAGGAGACCACTCCGAACCAGCCGGGCGAGGAGA
>NZ_KV794792.1:0-24125 GCF_001808895.1 Corynebacterium sp. HMSC070E08 | reverse complement strand
TTCTCAGCCAGTTGGATCACCGACACAACTGGGCTGAAGGCGGGCCAACCCACCCGAAGAACCTGGCGTGTTTATGCCAAAGCCATCACAACATGAAAACCGATGGCACCCTTAAATACCTGCTGGACCCCTACAGCGGGGATGTCATCTGGCTTTTTGAGGATGGCACCTGGACTATTACCGAAGCCGACGGGCCGCTAGCACCAAAGCAGAAACGGTGGGCACAAACAGTCGCCCAACACATCACCGCCACCAGGAAACGCATCCGCGAGGAAGCCCAATACCTCAAACAAGAACTCGACGACTACGCACAACAACAAGCCCAAGCCCAAGCCCAAGCCGAAGCCGAGGACGCGGACAACACCGACACAGATGCCAGCACCGACGACATCCCCTTCTAAACCTTGACCCCACCCCGTCGAATAAAACGACGACACCAATCCAGCAGAAAGGAAAGAACCCAAGAAACCAGGAACACAACCACCGTCGTCACAGACGACGACTGCACTGCCGAAGCCCAGTCAGGCTCGCCCCAACTGTTGCCATTGGGACCGGCTGGACTTAGTCATGCCGGTTAGGATGGAGTGAATGCAGATCTACATTGCCTCAGTACCCGTCGATGATGTTGCCCTCGCTCACGACTTCTATGTCAATACGCTCGGCTTTCGAGTCAAGGACGATGTAACCCACGGAGACTTTCGGTGGCTCACGGTCACCAATGCGGAAGGCCAAGGGGATATGGAGCTCCTGCTCGAGCCCAAGGCCCATTCCGCGGCCAAGGACTACGCAGCAGCACTCAAGGCTGATGGTGTCCCTGTCACCCAGTTCCTATCCGCAGACGTGGAGCGAGAATATAGCGAGCTCACTGAAAAGTGGGAGTGCATTTCACTATGGTGCCGACCGACGTCGGCCCCTCCATCATCGCCGTCTTCGATGACACCGTAGGCAACCTCATCCAACTGGTACAGCTCAAGAAATAGAGAATAAAGAATGTCACACTTACCTTCTTCCGTCGCTATCATCGCAGCCGTTAGCGCCCTATGCGTAATGCCTCTAACTGCATGCGCGGAGCGTGGGTCAGACACGACTCCGACACCGCAGTTCAGTGAAATTCCGTCTAGCTCCGCTGCTATCGATGGGCCGGAGCCGCCGTCCAGTGACACGCAGAATGCTCCCTCACAACAGGATGCCAATGTTGCTGCCTTTGCGGGTATGGGGACGGCTGCGATTGATGACCAACACCACATGCCAGATCGGTTGGGCGGCCTCATTCCGACGGGCGTGCGCGTAGGCGCTCACGACGGTTTCACGCGGGTGGTGGTTGACCTCGAGGGAGAAGGTGAGCCCGGCTGGTTCACCGCCTATACCGACGATCCTCGTCAGCAGGCATCAGGTCATCCAGTCGAAGTAAAGGGAAACACTTTTCTCAATCTGGGGATCGAAGGAACTCCGTGGCCTTCCACAGCCGATCTCGAAGAAAGGTATATGAAGCCAGGAACTACTCCCGGTACTGGTGTGGTGAGCGAAGTCGTATACACGACCTCATTCGAGGCACAAACCCAATTGATCATTGGACTACAGAAGAAGACACCGTACTCAGTGATTTTCCTGGAGGACCCCAAACGCCTAGTTCTCGACTTCCAGGTTTGACGTGTGGTGAAACGATAAGGGCCCTGTCCCCAGCTAATTCCTGGGTTACAGGGCCCTTGTTCTAGGAGGTTCTAGGAGGTCCTAACAGTCCTAGCTAGTCTGGAGATTAATCCTCCTCGACAGGGACCAGGGAGATCTTGCCGCGGTTATCAATGTCGGCGATTTCCACCTGAATCTTATCTCCAACGTTGACGACGTCTTCGACCTTTTCAATGCGCTCGTCGCCACCCAGCTTCGAGATGTGCACAAGGCCGTCGCGACCCGGGGTCAGGGAAACGAAGGCACCGAAAGCCACGGTCTTCACTACGGTGCCGAGGAAGCGCTCACCCACCTTCGGCAGCTGTGGGTTAGCAATGCTGTTCACGCGGTCGATGGCAGCGTCAGCGGCTTCACCCGTAGCGGCCGAAATGTAGACGGTGCCGTCTTCCTCGATGGAGACATCGGCGCCAGTTTCCTCGGTGATGGCGTTGATGGTCTTGCCCTTCGGGCCAATGAGCTCACCAATCTTGTTCACCGGGATAGTCACCGAGGTAATGCGCGGAGCCAGGCCAGACATCTCGTCTGGGCCCTCGATGACCTCAGACATCGTGTCGAGGATGGCGGCACGGGCGTCGCGGGCCTGCTCGAGGGCGTCGGCAAGCACGTGCGATGGAATGCCATCCAGCTTGGTGTCCAGCTGCAGGGCGGTGATGAACTCGGAGGTACCGGCAACCTTGAAGTCCATATCGCCGAAGGCATCCTCAGCGCCGAGGATATCGGTGAGTGCCACGAACTTTTCCTTGCCGTTAACTTCACCAGAAACCAAGCCCATGGCGATACCCGCCACTGGGGCCTTCAGCGGAACGCCCGCGTTGTAGAGGGACAGGGTGGACGCACAGACGGAGCCCATGGAGGTAGAACCGTTGGAACCAAGGGCCTCAGACACCTGGCGAATGGCGTAGGGGAAGTCCTCACGGGACGGGATCACCGGCAGCAACGCGCGCTCAGCCAGCGCACCGTGACCAATCTCGCGGCGCTTCGGGGAGCCTACGCGGCCGGTCTCGCCGGTGGAGTACGGCGGGAAGTTGTAGTGGTGCATGTAGCGCTTGGACTCCACTGGGGTCAAAGAATCGATCTGCTGCTCCATCTTCAGCATGTCCAGGGTGGTCACACCCAGGATCTGGGTCTCGCCACGCTCGAAGAGAGAGGAGCCGTGTGCACGCGGGATCAGATCAACCTCCACGCCGAGGTCACGGATATCGGTCACACCACGGCCATCGATCCGGAAGCCCTCGGTGAGGATCTTGGTGCGCACGATGTCCTTCATCACGGCGTTGAAGGCGTTGCGGATCTGTTTGGATGCATCGGTCTCGTCGAGGTCATCAAAGTCTTCGATGAGCTTAGCCTCGACCTGCTCCATGTACTCATTAGTGGCGTCGTCGCGGTCCTGCTTACCCGGGATGGTAAGCAGCTTCTCCAGCTTCTTGGAGGCTGCCTTTTCGACGGCCGCGTAAACATCATCACCGTAGGGCGGGAAGAGCGGAAACTCCTGCGTCTCCTTCGCTGCACGCTCCGCCAGACCTGCCTGCGCTTCACACAGGGACTTGATGAAAGGCTTCGCAGCCTCCAAGCCCTCAGCCACGGTGGACTCCTGCGGAGCCGGTGCACCTTCCTTGATACGCTCGGCTACGTTCACACCAGCGCCGGCCTCGACCATCATGATGGCTACGTCGTCCTTGCGGCCCTTCTTCACGATGCGGCCGGCAACGACCATCTCGAAGAGAGCACGCTCGTGCTGCTCGTTATTCGGGAAGGCCACCCACTGGCCCTTCGGGTGCTTATCATCAGCAATCAGTGCCATGCGCACGCCGCCCACCGGGCCGGATACCGGCAGGCCAGAGAGCTGGGTGGAGGCGGAAGCGCCGTTGATGGCAACGACATCGTAGTACTCCTCCGGGTCCATGGAGAGGACCGTGACAACAACCTGAACCTCGTTGCGCAAGCCCTTAACGAAGGTTGGGCGCAGCGGGCGGTCGATGAGGCGGCAGGCCAGGATAGCTTCGGTGGAAGGGCGCCCCTCGCGGCGGAAGAAGGAACCCGGGATTTTACCCGCGGCATACATGCGCTCCTCGACGTCCACGGTCAGCGGGAAGAAGTCGAAGCCTTCGCGCGGCTGGTTAGAAGCGGTGGTCGTGGACAGCAGCATGGTGTCCTCGTCCAGGTAAGTGGTCACGGAGCCACCGGCCTGGCGAGCCAGCTGGCCCGTCTCAAAACGGATGGTGCGAGTGCCGAAATCGCCGTTGTCCAGGGTGGCGATGGCCTCGGTGATGCCGTAATCATCGTCGATAAGAAACTCGACGGAATTGTTCGGTTGCTTTTTAGCGTTCTTAGCGCTCATGGATATAACTCTCCTTGGAGCTGTCATGGCGATCTTCGGTGCCGCCTCTTCTTCGATGTTTTCTGACAACGTCCAAGGATTTTAGCAGATGAGACAAGAAAACCCCCGCACACAAGGTGCGGGGGCCAAAAGTTAAGCGCTTAGCGGCGCAGACCCAGGCGAGAAATCAGGTCGCGGTAACGGTCAACGTCGTTAGCGGCCAGGTACTTCAGCAGGCCACGACGGCGACCAACCATCAGCAACAGACCACGGCGGGAGTGGTGATCGTGCTTGTGATCCTTGAGGTGCTCGGTCAGGTTGTTGATGCGGGAAGTCAGCAGCGCAACCTGTGCCTCCGGGGAACCGGTATCGGTCTCGTGCAGGCCGTACTCCTTGAGGATTTCAGCCTTCTTCTCGGTGCTCAAAGCCATGGAAAATCTCCTATTGTATTTCAGTCCACATGAAATGTTGCGCCATGAGGCGCTGCCCGTGACTACTGTGGACCGCAGTCAGCAAGCCGAAGTAGAAGTATAGAGGCTGCCGAGCTTCGACATCAAATCATCAACAAAGCGCGCGTCATCTACCGCAACGGCCACACGGGTGGTGGGGTTATCCAAGCGTTCCGGGTCACCGATTGTGCGGCCAGTATCCTCACACCGCAGATTGAGGTCGAGGCAGGTGACCAGCGAGGGATCGGCAGCCACAGCTACCGCTAAAGGGTCGTGGAGCCCGCAACCGCCAAGGTGCGGAGAGGTCGTCTTGTAGGCGCGAATGTAGTAGTCCACGATGTCTGCGTAGATACGACCAGTGGGTGTACCGCGCCATTGCTTCGTGTGCTCCCTGGTGAGCAACGTGCGCAGCGTGACATCGAGCCCCACCATCGTGAGGTCCTGAGCATGGCGGAATACATAGTCCGTGGCTTGGGGATCTTGGAAAACGTTGGCCTCGGCATAAGGAGTGACGTTCCCGGGTACGGTCAGCGCCCCACCCATCATCACGATGCGGGCGTTGCGGGCAAAGTCCGGGTCTTTGCGCATGGCGGCTGCAATGCTTGTCGACGGCCCCGTCGGCACGATAACCAGATCCTCGCCATGCTCACGGACCGAACGGATAAGAAAGCCCACTGCGTCCTCGTATGCCTTGCGGCGCGGCGGAGGCAGAAGTACTTCCCCAAGGCCATTGCGGCCATGGATGAAAGCAGAAATGGGAGCAACGCTAAAGCCCGGCCGCGTCGGACCGATGAAGACGGGGACATCCTCGGCGTCGAGAAGCTCGAGCAACGCCAGCGAGTTACGCACGCCCAACGCCACCGGAACGTTTCCATAGGTACCCGTAACCCCGATCAGCTCGAGATCGGGGTGCGCTAAGGCATAGGCGAGCGCAAGGGCGTCATCAATTCCGGTATCAAGGTCGAGGATGATCTTCATTTAAACCTCGCGGGCAAGAATTTCACGAACTCGGGCAACGTCACGTTCCATAGCTGTCAGGAGCTCCTCCACGGAATTGAATTTCTCCATGTCACGCACATGGTCGACGAAATGCACGGTGGCTTCGTGGCCGTAAAGGTCAGCGTCGCGGTCCAGCACGAAGGACTCCACCGAACGCTCCTCGTCACCAAAGGTAGGGTTGGTGCCTACCGAAATGGCTGCGGGATAAGGAATGCCGGGCTCCATGTCACCTTCCAGAGGGGCGCCGGTGGGCTCAACCACGAACCAGCCCGCGTAGACGCCATCGGCTGGAATGGCGACGGATTCCGGGAAATACTGGTTAGCGGTTGGGAAACCAAGCTCCTTTCCACCACGTCCTGCACCACGCACAACGGGCCCAGTCACCGTGAAATGACGCCCCAGCGCCCAATTGGCGCGCGCAATATCGCCCTTGGCAAGGGCGGCGCGAATGTTGGTGGAGCAGATGCGCTCGCCGTCGTCGTCAAGCAAGGGCACGATGTCAACGCCGAAGCCGAACTCAGCGCCGAATTCCGCCAGCGCCTCCGCGGTGCCGGACGCGCCCGCGCCAAAGGTGAAGTTCTCCCCCACCACGACGTGCTCTGTGTGCAAACGCTCCACCAGGAGATCCGTCACATAGTCGCGCGGCTCGACGCCCCGGAGTTCTTCGGTGAAGTCGATGACGAGCACGGCCTCGATGCCCATTTCTTCCGCCAGCTGCATGCGACGCTCGAAAGTGATCACGGAGAGAGGAGCGCGCTCCGGCAAGAATACGGAGACTGGGTGCGGATCGAAGGTCACCATGACCGCGCGCTGTCCATGTCTGTGCGCGTGCTCAACGGCCTTCCTCACGAGCTGTTGGTGCCCGCGGTGCAGGCCGTCGAAGACACCAATTGTCACCGAGGTCGGGCCAAGGTCAGTGGGGATGCTATCGATTCCGTACCAAATATCCACGGGCACCATGCTATCCCACTGCGGCCGGTGCCCTAGACTGCAGGGCATGACTGATCCGCTCGAACGTTCCGGCCTCGTGGTCGTCGACAAACCCGCCGGCATGACCTCGCACGACGTCGTGGGAAAACTGCGCCGCTTCTTCCGCACCCGCAAGGTGGGGCACGCAGGCACGCTTGATCCGATGGCTACTGGAGTGCTCGTCGTAGGCATCGAGCGCGGCACCAAGTTTCTTGCCCACATGGTGGCCTCCACCAAGGCCTATGACGCAACGATTCGTCTTGGCATGGCAACCCACACCGACGACGCGGAGGGGGAAGCAACGTGGGGCAAACCGGCAACCGCAGTGGAGGATTCCGCCATTGCGCGAGAAATTGCTGCCTTGACCGGCGATATTATGCAGCGCCCAGCAGCGGTCTCCGCCATCAAAGTGGATGGCAAGCGCGCGCATGAAAGGGTGCGGTCAGGTGAAGAAGTTGAGATCCCCGCGCGCCCAGTGACGGTCAGCCGCTTCGATATCCTCGATACGCGGCGCTGCGGCGAGTTCATTGATTTGGACGTGTCGGTCGCGTGTTCTTCGGGAACCTACATCCGCTCGCTGGCTCGGGATCTGGGTGAGGCCCTCGGCGTCGGCGGGCATCTCACCGCCTTGCGCCGCACGGAGGTGGGCCCTTTCACGCTTGACGACGCCCTCCCCCTCTCTGCTCTCGAGGACTCCCCGACGCTGTCCCTGAGTCTCGATGAGGCTCTCGCTCGCAGCTATCCGGTTTTAGAAGTCACCGATGATGAGGCCCAGGCCCTGGCTATGGGCAAGTGGCTGGAGCCGCGTGGGTTGAAAGGCACCTACGCGGCCGTCGATCCGCAGGGACGGTCGATCGCCTTGATCAAAGAAAAAGGAAAGCGCTTAACCACGGTTTTCGTCGCGCGGCCCTCGACGCTTTAATGACCCGGTTTACCTGTCAAAGTTGAGCGCTGGAACGGCAGCAGAAACGATGACATAGCCATCCCGGATGATCCAGTGCCCCGTAATGAACGGCACTGGAGTCGGCCGTGCCAAGAGGTAAGAGACCAGCGTTCCGTCTAGGCGCAGGTCAATTTCCGCTTGGTCAAAATCAAGCCACCGCCGGGTCATGGGGAACCACGTCTTGTAGGTGGCCTCCTTGGCACAGAACAACAGGCGGTCCGGGCAGGAAATACCCGCCGCTTGTAACTGAGCCAGCTGCGGCATCTCCCCCGGCCGAGCGATCATCGTCAGCACATGCTCCGGCAAAGGCTCCGCGGGTTCGGCATCCAGCCCCATCGAGCGCACGTGGGTGGTTGGCGCTGCTACCGCTGCACGCAGGCCTTCGGTGTGCGTCATCGATCCGGTATAGCCCTCCGGCCACAGCGGCATGCCTCGCTCGCCGCGCAGAATCGGCTCATTGTCGGTGTAGTTGAGCTCCTTCAAGGCTTGGTGGGCACACCAGCGTGCATCCCCAAATTCGGACTTACGCACGTCCACGGCTTGGGAGACCACGGAGCGCTCCTCCGGGGATAGGTGGTTGTAATTGAGCAGATCGGTCATCGACTCGTCTGTACGCACATAGCAATAGCGCGCTGACTCCGGGAAGAGGGAAGGCTCAAGCATGCTCTGCCCTCCCTGTCTTCTCATCGATACTCAGCACCGGATATGGCCACGGCTGGAGATGCCCGTGCGCTTGCCACTCACGCGGATAGCCCAGAGACACCTCAATGTGGTCTACTCCATCAATGTTGGCTCGGTTAGGCATATGGAGGTGACCGTAGATGACCGCCTTGGCGTTGTAGCGCCGCGGCCAGGAACGCGTGTGGCGGGTTCCACACCACAACGCCACCTCGGGCCAGCGCAGGTACAAGGTTGGCTCCTGCACCAGTGGCCAGTGATTGATCAGGACGGTCTCGCCCTCAACCCGTGATAGGCGCTTGATGGAATACGCCAAGCGGTCCCAGCACCACGCGCGCACATCGACGAACGGGGCGATAGCAAATTCATCAGTCATGATGATCTGCTTCTGCTTCGCGCTCGCAAGCGCCTGCTCTACCGTCGTTCCCGGCGGACGAAAACTGTAGTCATACAGCGTAAAAAGCGGGACGACAGTAACCCCTCCAAAAACCGGGAAAGGGTCTTCTGGGGTAACCACGCCAATCTCCCGGCAGCCTTCCACGAGCCGATCGTATTTTTCACGTCCCTGATACGCGTCCTGGCCGCGGGAGAAGAGCTCGTGATTGCCGGGCACCCAGATCACGGTGGCGTAGCGGTTTTTCAGCCGCGCCAAGGTGTTGATGACAAGGTCAATGCGCTCGGCCACATCGCCCGCCACAATCAACCAGTCATTCGGATTCGGCGGAACGAGTTCCTCGATACGGTCCCCGTTGACTCGCACCGCCGCGTGGAGATCGGAGACAGCCCACAACGTGGTCATAGCGCCTCCTTCACACAAACATTCTCTCTACTTTTACCACAGGGCTAGACCTGCGCCCACCGCATGGAGTAGAAGCGCCACACCACGCCCACCATGCGGATGAGGATGAACGCGGCGATTCCGCCCCACACCCCGGTCAGGCCGGTGCCGAAAACCAGGGCCAACCAGACACCGGGGAGGAAGCCCAAGAGCACCGATGCGAGGGTGAGCGTGCGGAGGAAGGCTGCGTCCCCAGCGCCTAGGAGAACGCCGTCTAGGGCGAAAACGACGCCGCCAATAATGACGAGGAAAGTCATAACCCACCACGGGCCGGAAATGACCTCGAGGACCTCCGGGCTCGTAGTAAAAATCTGCGGAATGACACCGGCGCCGAGGCCTAGTACCGCTGCGAGCGCGAGGGAGAAAGACGTCGAGTAGAGCGTCACCTTGGTTCCCACCGTGCGGGCATAGCGCGCTGACCCTGCCCCCAATGCCGCGCCGGTCAATGCTTGGGCAGCGATAGCGAGGGAATCCAGAACGAGGGACAGGAAGTTCCACATCTGCATCATGATTTGATGCGCAGCCAACTGGGCAGTTCCGATACGCGAGGCCACCGCTGCCGCCGACAAAAATGCCACTTGGAAACTCAACGAACGCACGATGAGGTCACGCCCCAACACGAGCTGCCGACGCACAACGCTCCAGCGGACCTCCCACGAACCGGCATGCTCGCGGCGCAGCTCCGCCACGAAGAACGCCGCGATGATCCCCATGCCCAGCACCGTGGCCAGAGCTGAGCCCGGCAGACCCCAGAAGTGCACGAAAATAGGCACCGCGATGGCGCCAGGAACCATACCTGCAAGGGTGAAGTAGAGAGGCTTGCGGGTGTTTTGAACACCGCGCATCCAGCCGTTGCCAGCCATGTTGATGAGGGTAAAAGGAATAGCGACGGCCGCGATTCGCAGCCACTGTGCTGTCCCCCGCGCCGTATCTGGATTGCCAGTCAACCACAGCGCAAAGACGCCGGCAAAGAGCCACATGATGATAGCGAGCACCAACCCCACGCCCACGGCAACCCACGTTGCTTGCACGCCCTCCGCCACAGCCTCTTCCCGCTTACCCGCACCGAATAAACGAGAGGCTCGCGCGGTCGTGCCATAAGACAAGAAGGTCAGCTGGGTCGTGACCACGGAATGTAGCGTGGCCGCAGCTCCCAGCGAGGCCAAATCCTCCGCTCCAAGCCGGCCCACCACCGCGGTATCCAGGAGCAAATAAAGCGGCATCGCCGCGAGAACGCCCAGAGCGGGCACAGCGAGGCGGAAAACCTCCGCGGCAGAAACCTTGACTGGTTGCTCGGAAGCCATTTAGGACAACGCACCTACCAGCTGCGCGATAACCTCCTCGGGCGTTCCGTGCGCGGTATAGCCAGCAGCCGGAACATGCCCACCGCCGCCGAAGGTGAGGGCCACTTCGGCGCAGTTGACCGCAGAGGAACGCAAAGATACTGCCCACACATTGGGCGCCTGTTCCTTGAAGACCACTCCAATGTCAGTGCCCTTCAATGCGCGGACATAGTCGACAAAAGACTCAATGGCGGAATCGGCATGAGACGCGACTTCCTCATGCGGCACGAAGAGAACCGCCAGGCGGTGCTCCCCTGCTTCCTCAATTCTGAGGCCTGAGAGCACACGTCCGATCATCTGCAGGTCATCGGCCGTGCTGGAGTCCATGAGTTCCAGCGCAATCTGCTTGGTGTCGAGCCCATAGAGCATCAGGCGCGCAGCGATATCATGCATCGCTGGGCGGCCCCACCGGAAGTTACCGGTATCGGTAACAAGGCCCGCGTACAGGCAGTGCGCGATGACGCGATCGATCTGGATGGAAAGCCTATCCAGGATATCGAGCAGAACCACCGTGGTGGACTCACACACTGGATCCACCACGTTGATGGCACCAAAGCCGTCGTTAGAAGCATGGTGATCGATACATAGGACGCGGCCGACGGCGGCCATTTTCTCGAGCCCCTGCGCTACCGAACCTGTCCGTTCTATCGAGCCACAGTCCACAGTGACATAAAGGTCGTAGCCCTGCGGAAGCTCATCCACCAACTCAATCTCGTCCACGGTAGGAATGGAGAATAGGTTGGCGGAAATATCGCGGCGCTGCCCGATCACGGTGCGGGTCTGCTTCCCGCGCTGGCGCAGCGCCAAGGTGAGGGCCGCCGCAGAGCCGACAGCATCGGCGTCTGGGCGCAAGTGCGTGATAATGCAAATACTGCTGGCCTGCACCAGAGCATCAACTGCGGCTTCGTAGTTGGTTCGTGACACTTAGTCCTCTTCCTTATCCGAGGTCTTGTACGGATTCGCATCACCAGCCGGCTGCGCGCCTTCCTTCAACTTGGCCAACTCCGCATCGCGGGCACGGGCGCGGGCGAGCAAATCCTCCATGTGAGCGGACGCCTCGGGGACAGTGTCAAGTTCAAAGGACAGCGTCGGTGTAAAGCGAACCGACAGTTCGTCGCCCACAATCTTGCGCAACTGCCCCTTAGCTCGCGTGAGAGCCTCGGCAGCCTGATCGTAATCCGGCTCGGATTCGATATCCGCGCCGCGCACCGTGTAGTACACGGTGGCATCGTGCAGGTCACCCGTAACGCGGGCATCCGTGATAGTCACAAGCTCAAGGCGACGATCCTTAATCTGGCGTTCAATAGCGCTGGCAACGATTGTCTGAATGCGCTTTGCCATGCGCGCGGCGCGTGCGTGATCAACCATGGTGAAGCTCCTTTGCGTACGGGTACTGGCAACTAGTCTAGGATACCGATTCTGCACCTTTCGGCCGAAATGATTAAAGCCCAGCCAGGAATGTTTCCTGGCTGGGCTTTTTATCCGAGCGCTCTTAGTGAGCGGAGAGCTCAGATGTGATTAGTCGCGGGGGACCTCGACTTCCTCGTAGGCCTGGATGATATCGCCTACCTGGATGTCCGGGTAGGACAGGACCATACCGCACTCGTAGCCGGCGTTGATCTCGTTTGCGTCATCCTTCTCATGGCGCAGGGACTCGATCTTGGCATCGGAGACGATGACGTTTCCGTCGCGCACGAGGCGAACCTTGCCGTTGCGCTTGACCTTGCCCTCGGTGACCATACAACCGGCAATGGTGCCGACGGCGGAGGACTTGAACAGCGCGCGGATCTCCGCCGCACCGGTATCCCGCTCCTCGTAGATGGGCTTGAGCATGCCCTTGAGAGCTGCCTCAACCTCTTCAATGGCGCGGTAAATCACGGTGTAGTAGCGGATGTCAACGCCCTCGGCATTCGCTTCCTCCGTCGCCTTGCCTTCAGCGCGAACGTTGAAGGCGATGATGACGGCGTCGGAAGCCGCAGCCAGGCTGACGTTGGTCTGCGTCACAGCACCGACGCCACGGTCGATGATGTTGAGCTGAACCTCGTCGTCGACCTCGATGTCCAGCAGGGCATCTTCCAGAGCTTCGACGGAACCGGCATTGTCGCCCTTGAGGATGAGGTTGAGCGTCGAAGTTTCCTTGAGCACTGCATCCAGATCCTCGAGGGAGACGCGCTTGCGGGCCTTGGCCTGCAGAGCAGAACGCTTACGCGCGTCACGCTGTGCGGCAATCTGGCGAGCGACGCGGTCATCTTCGACAACCAAGAGGTTGTCGCCGGCACCAGGCACGCCGTTGAGACCCTGCACCTGGACCGGGCGGGACGGGCCGGCCTCTTCCACGTCGTTGCCAAACTCATCGAGCATACGACGCACACGTCCGTGCGCATCGCCAACCACGATGGAATCACCAATGCGCAGCGTACCGCGCTGAATGATGACGGTAGCCACCGGACCGCGGCCACGGTCGAGGTGAGCCTCGATGGCAGAACCCTGCGCATCCATATCCGGGTTAGCGGTGAGCTCGAGTGCAGCGTCCGCCGTCAGGATGACAGCCTCCAGCAACTCGTCGATGTTGATGTTGTTCTTCGCGGAGATGTCCACGAACATCGTGTCGCCGCCGTATTCCTCCGGCACCAGACCGTACTCAGTGAGCTGACCACGGATCTTATCCGGGGAAGCTTCCGGCTTATCAATCTTGTTGACCGCGACGACGACCGGGATGTCCGCTGCCTTGGCGTGGTTGATCGCCTCAATGGTCTGCGGCATCACGCCGTCATCAGCGGCGACCACCAGGATGGCCAAGTCGGTGGACTTGGCACCACGGGCACGCATGGCGGTAAACGCCTCGTGGCCCGGTGTATCCAGGAAGGTGATGGTACGCGGGCCATCCTCGAGATTCACCGTGGTCTGGTAGGCACCGATGCCCTGGGTAATGCCACCGGCCTCACCCGCACCTTCGTTGGTCTTACGAATGGTGTCCAGAAGGCGGGTCTTACCGTGGTCAACGTGACCCATCACGGTGACGACTGGCGGACGCTTCTCAAGGGCTTCTTCGCCGCCCTCGTCCTCACCGAACTGCAGGTCGAAGGACTCGAGCAGCTCGCGGTCCTCGTCCTCCGGCGAGACGACCTGGACCTCGTAGTTAATCTCCGAGCCCAAAAGCTGCAGGGTGTCCTCGGAGACGGAGGCCGTAGCCGTCACCATCTCGCCGAGGTTGAACAGTGCCTGAACCAATGCCGCGGGGTCCGCACCGATCTTCTCGGCAAAGTCAGCCAGGGAGGCACCACGGCGCAGGCGAACCACCTTGCCGCCGCCGTCAGGCAGGCGTACGCCGCCTACCTCATGCTTCTGCTGCTCTTCAAACTCGTGGCGCTTCTGACGCTTCGACTTCTTGCCGCGACGCGGTGCGCCACCAGGGCGACCGAATGCACCAGCGGTACCACCGCGGCGACCGCCGCGTCCGCCACGGAAACCACCGTGGCCTGGGCCACCCTGGCCCGGTCCGCCGCCACGACCACCTCGGCCGCGACCGCCACCGCCGCTGCCTGCGGCCTTCGACGGCATGCTGGCCGGGTTCGGATGCGAAGGCATCATGGCCGGCGATGGGCGGCGTCCGCCGCTGCGATTGCCATCACCCTGCGGGCGTGCTCCGCCCTTGCCACCGCGGTTATCACCAGGCTTGCCGGCGGAGCGCTGCCCCTTGCTGCCGCCCGGACGTGGTCCGGGGCTGGGGCGATCGCTCGAGCCGCCCGTGGAGAACGGGTTATTGGCGACGCGACGGGTACCACCAGGCTTCGGCATGGAGCGCGGTGTAACTGCGCGCTCGCCAGGCTTGTCCGCATTCTTGCGCTGTGCACCCGGCTTCGGGGCACCGCCCGGCTTAGGCGCAGTTCCCGGCTTCGGGGCGCCGCCCGGCTTGGGAGCGGCACCCGGCTTCGGCGCTGCCCCCGGCTTCGGACCAGGCTTAGCGGCGGTAGCCGGCTGCTTCTCTGCTGGTTTCTTCTCTGCCGCCTTTTTGGCAGCAGAAGCCGGGGAGGCTGCCGGCGCGGTTTTCTCCGCCGGCTTGTCGTTGCCACCCTTAGCTTCATAATGTGCGCGCATCTTCTTGACCACCGGCGGTTCGATGGTCGAGGATGCGGTCTTGACGAACTCGCCTTGTTCCTTCAGCGTGGCGAGTAGTTCCTTGCTGGTTACGCCGAGCTGCTTTGCCAACTCGTGTACACGTAGCTTTCCGGGCACTTGTCTCCTCTTTAATCTTTCTAGGAGCCAAGGCCGCGGAATACGGCTTGACCCCTAGTTAATGGCTATGGACTTTCATCGCTGATGCTGCTTCATGGTTGTGCGCTCATCAGTGTTCGGTCTTCCTTTTTAACTCTGGGTCGCACGGGCTGTTGCCCGCCGACTGCACCTGCTGCCGAGCAGCGAGGTACTCACGTACGTGACCTGTGTCCACGTCTGTGGACAATCGGAGCGCGCGCCTGAAGGCACGGGTTCGCTCCGCCAGCTCTACTGCCTCCAGATCTGGCCTAATCCACGCTCCCCTGCCGGGGAGGCGGCGGCGCGGATCCGGAACAACACGGCTTCCTGTGGGATCGTCCCTATCGGCGACAATCCTGAGCAATTCCGTGTCGGGATGCTTTTGACGCGTGGCGATACAGGTGCGGAGTCGCTGTCCCTGAGACATCCCACTCCTTACGTCGAATCACCACTACTACTACGCCACAGCATTCCTGCATGTGGGCCGTTGTCTAGTCTACGCGAAAATAGGCCAAACCTTTAATCCCACCGCAGGCAGGTTGGAAAGCTAGTCACGAGCGGCATCGGAGTGAATATCAATCTTCCATCCGGTCAGGCGAGCTGCGAGGCGAGCGTTCTGCCCTTCCTTGCCGATAGCGAGCGAGAGCTGGTAATCCGGCACGGTTACCTTGGCTACCTGTGCTTCCTCGTCGAGGATTTCTACGCGCACGACCTTCGACGGTGCGAGAGCATTACCCACGTAGACGGCTGGGTCTTCGTTGTAATCGATGATGTCAATCTTTTCACCGCCGAGCTCACGCATCACGTTGCTGACGCGGGAACCCTTCGGGCCGATGCATGCACCCTTGGCGTTGAGGCCCTTGGCGTGGCCGCGAACGGAGATCTTGGAGCGGTGTCCAGCCTCACGGGCGATGGCGATGATCTCGACTGCGCCGTCGGCCACCTCTGGGACCTCCAGCTCGAAGAGGCCGCGAACCAGCTCTGGGTGGGTACGCGACAGCGTAATCTGCACCTTCGCCCCGTTGCGGTTTACCCCCACGACATAAGCCTTAACGCGGTCACCGTGCTCGAGCTTCTCCCCCGGCAGCTGCTCGGCCGGCAACAGGAAAGCATCCTGCGAATCGTGCTCGGTACCCAATTGCACCACGATAACGCCGCGCTTGTTGGCGTGGATATCGCGCTGGACGACGCCCGACACCACCGTGCCGATCAATTCTGAATAGGAATCATAGGTCCGCTCCGCTTCGTTTTCGCGCAGCTTGCGCAGGATGGCATCGCGGACAGCCTGGGCGCCGATGCGCCCAAAGTTATCCGGGGTGTCGTCGTACTCGCTGACGACCTCTCCGGTCTCCAGATCGCTTTCCGTCACGATGACGGCAACGGCGCCGGTATCGGCGTCGATATCCACGCGGGACTTTGTCCCCTCCGCCTTCGTCTCAGCGGACTCAGCACGGTGATCCAGGTAGGAATACAAAAGGGCACCCGCGATTGCTTCGAGCAGGTCCTTCACCGGGACGCCTCGCTCGCGCTGAATCGTGCGGAGTGCCTCTAGATCAATATTCACTTGTTAGTCCTCTCGGGTTGCCGAGTTCTGCTCGGCGAAGTCGAACGTCTGCATTGCCGCCTCCAGCTCCTGTGCTGAAGGTTGAGCAAATTCAATTTCTACCACTGCACGGCTCACATTTTCCAATCGCTCGACCTGATAGCGCACCTCCTTCTTCACGGTCGTGATGAGCGCCACTGATTCTTCGTCCGCGGAGAGAGCACCGATTCTGGCGACACGGGTGGTGCCGGGCTCGTCGCTCAACGCATAGCCGACCAGCCTTCCTTGGTTCCGACGCCAATGGCGTGGTGCGCTGAGCGGAAAATCCACGCCGGGGGTCGACACCTCTAGGGTGTAGCCTGCCCCAAAGTTAAGAGTGCCCGCTTCCTCCTGTGCATCAAAAAACTCGGAAATCTCCTGCGAAAGTTCCTCGATGAGATCGGAGCTCGGACGCTCATCACCATCAATGCGGATGATGACCTGCGACTTTTTACCAGCTCGTGTAGTCTTCACATCTTCGATGTCGAGGCCGCGTGCGGCGGCAACAGGCTGGAGGATTTCGGTCAGTTGCGCGGGTGTTGGGAATGCCATGCGCTCTAGACTAGGTCACACGGGTAGGGTCTATCGCGTGAACCGCCGAGTAGTTGTGCCCGCCCTCCTTGTCTGCGCCGCCCCATGGTTGGGCGGCTGCCAAGCCACCGACGCGATCGTGGACTATTTTGGCCCCCACGCGGACCCTACGTTGACCTCTCTGGCTCACGATGCCAGCGCCGACGCCCACGCACTGCAGGAACTCGATCCCGATGCCGCGTCCCTGCGCGCGCAGCACGCAGACGAGCTTTACTCCGAAATTGAGCGGCTCTGCGGCCGCGACGAGGAAGGACACGTTCCGCGCTCCTGCGAAGTGAATCGTGAGGGTGAAGCATACGAGGCCACTGATGCGGCTGCCGTGCTTGCCGCAGCTTCTTCATCGATTGAAGAGCAACTTGACGCGGTCTCCCCGGAATCTCGGCCCTTGCTCGTCGCCCAAGCCATCGCAATGGAGGCCCGCTCCACCGATGAACCGGGCGCTGTGCCGGAGCTGACGGAGGATGACGCTGACCTCGCCACCGAACTCTTGGACTGGGAATACAGGCAGGTGTATGCCTTGGACTTTGCTCGTTCCTATGTCACACCTGACGTCGAAGAGCTGGTTGATGAGCGCCTCGCTCTGCACGAGAACCGCGTCCTCGCGCTCCAAGAAGCAGTAGCCAAAATCGGACCAGTGCCACAGCCCGCAGCGGCCTACACCTCGACCTCCGGTGAGCTGCCCGTAGACGCCGCCTCAGCGCGCGCGTTCCTTGACGACGTCGCGCATAGTGACACGGTGACATGGGCCTCCGCCGCCTCACAGGAGGTGCCCGACCAAGCGGCACCCAATGCTGAATGGCGAAGCTGGCTTATTTCTGTAGCCGCCCAATCTCACCGTATCAGTGCAGCTTAATTCCTCCCTCGCGAGCTCGATTTTCCTAAGCTACCGACGTTTGGCGTTTTTTCGGCGTACAGCGACCAGGCATAGCGCATGACCGGAATCTGCAACGGCAGACGCACCGCATGGTAGATCTTCTTGCCGGTTGATGCCTTACCGCTTTCTAAGTCCCTGTAGGCTTGGTAGAAGTTCGCCGGCCACACGGCAGCGAGCAAAGCTAGGGCTGAAAGGCCGCCTGCAGGCCGCGTCGATGGGTTCGCCAGGAGTGCACCGGTCACCACTTCCCAGGCGCCAGAGGTGAAGTTGTAAAAGCGAGCCGACCCTGGAAGCTGTGGCGGGATGATGGACTCGAAGGGCTTCGGCTTAGCAAAATGCAGCACTCCCATGGCAGAGAGTGCTGCAGCCATTGAATATGTCAGTGCGGGGTTGTGGGAACTCATACCCGCGAGCCTACGCGCTTAACGCACCTAGCCGCGGATGAGCTCCGTTAAGGTGTCCACGATGGAGTCTGCGGGGACCTCACGGGTCTCGCCGCCGCGGATGCGCAGCTCGATGATGCCGTCAGCAAAGGCACGGCCCAGGATGGCGATGAACGGCATTCCCAGAAGCTCTGCATCCTTGAACTTCACGCCTGGGGAGACCTTGGGGCGATCGTCGAAAAGCACCTCCACGCCCGCACGGTCCAGATCCTCCACCAGCTTCTGGCCTGCCTCGAGGGCAGCGGCATCCTTGTTCGCTACGGCCACGTGCACCTGGTACGGGGCCACAGCCACCGGCCAGTTGAGGCCCTTCTCATCGTGGCGCTGCTCCGCCAGCACCGCGAGCATGCGCGTAACACCAATGCCATAGGAACCCATGGTCGGCACGGCGCGCTTGCCGTTCTCATCCAGAATCTGGACGTCGAAAGCCTCGGTGTACTTGCGGCCCAACTGGAAGATGTGCCCTAACTCGATACCGCGCTCCAGCGTCAGAGTGCCCTGGCCGTTCGGTGCCGGGTCCCCTTCCTTGACCTCGGCGGCCTCGATGAACTCATCCACAGTGAAGTCACGGCCAGCCACCAAACCGACGACGTGACGCTGCGGGGCATCGGCACCGGTAATCCACGACGACCCGGAAACAACGCGCGGGTCGGCATAAACCTTCACGTCGTGGGCATTAAGGGCACGCGGCCCAACGTAGCCCTTGACCAGGAAGTCGCTCTTCTTGAAATCCTCATCGCTGGCGAGCTCGAACTCGGCCGGTTCAAGCGAAGCCTCCAGGCGTTTTTCATCCAGCTCGCGATCGCCCGGAATGAGGACGGCCGCGAGCTCCCATTCCTTCTCTTCCTCCGTAGCTGCGGGGGCTGCCACCTTGATCATCATGCACTTGAGGGTGTCCGCTGCGGTGACCTCGCGGTCGGCGACAGTAATGCCGGCGCTCTTAGCCCACTCCACCAGCGTTTCGATGGTCTCGGATTTCGGAGTCTCATGCTCCTGTGCCTCCGGCAGGCCGTCGAAGGGGATTTCCTCTGGAGCCTGAGTGACCACGGCCTCCACGTTGGCGGCGTAATCGCCCTCGGTGGCCCGCACGAAGGTATCTTCGCCTACCTCAGACACGGCGAGGAACTCCTCGGAGGCCGAGCCTCCCATCGCACCAGAGGTGGCCTTACAAATCGCGTAATCAATCTCCAGGCGATTGAAGATGTTCTGGTAAGCCTTGCGGTGGCGGGCATAGGACTCATCGAGCCCCTCATCCGTCATGTCGAAGGAATAGGAGTCCTTCATGGTGAACTCGCGGCCGCGCAGCACGCCCGCGCGCGGACGTTCCTCATCGCGGTACTTCGTCTGGATCTGATACAGCGTGACCGGGAAATCCTTGTACGAGGAGTACATATCCTTCACTGCGGTGGTGAACATCTCCTCATGGGTCGGGCCTAGGAGCATGTCAGCGCCCTTACGATCCTTGAGACGGAAGAGGTTATCGCCGTACTCCGTCCAGCGGTTCGACTGCTCGTAGGGTTCGCGCGGCAGCAACGCCGGGAACAGCATCTCTTGGCCGCCGATAGCGTTCATCTCCTGACGGATTACGTCTTCGATCTTGCGCATGGCGCGCAGCCCCAGTGGCAGCCAGGTGTATACACCCGGCGCGACGCGGCGCACATAACCTGCGCGGACGAGAAGCTTGTGGCTGGGGACTTCGGCATCAGCCGGATCCTCACGAAGAGTGCGGAGGAAAAGCTCAGAAAGACGTGTAATCATGGTTGCTCAGTTTACATCGCTAGCATGTAGCCATGCTGATCATCCTCCCTCCTTCTGAGACCAAAGCACACGGCGGCAACGGCGCGGCCCTGAATTGGGACGAGCTTTCTTTTCCCGCGTTGAATCCGATCCGCCAAGAAATCGCTGCAGAATTGTCCTCCCTCGACGTCGATGAAGCGCTGGAAGTGCTCAAACTCTCTGAGAAGCTGCGTGGGGAAGCCGAGTCTAACCGCGAGTTGGCATCCTCCCCGACCATGCCCGCGCTGGAGCGTTTCACCGGCGTGCTGTACGACGCCCTCGACGCCCCCACCCTTCCCCCGGAAGCGCGGAGCTACCTCGCCGTGGGCGATGCGTTATTTGGTCTAGTGCGCGCCGATGATCTCATCCCGCACTACCGACTCTCCGGTAGTACGAAACTGGGCGGGCGGACGCTGAAGTCGCGATGGGGTACGGCCATCACGGATGAGCTGCGCGCGCTTGTCGCCGCAGGCGAGTTCCTCATCGACATGCGCTCGGGCACCTACCAGCAACTGGGCAAGCTCAAGGATGCCGCCACCGTGCGCGTGGAGACGGTGCAAGAGGATGGCTCCCGCAAGGTGGTCTCTCACTTCAACAAGCACTACAAGGGTGAGCTCGCCCGCGTGCTTGCCCTCCACGGTGAAGGCGTCTCCTCCCTCAAGGATGCGGCCAGTGTTGCGCAGGAGGCAGGTATGAGCACCGAATTGCGCGGCACCGAGCTCGTGCTCGTGGTCTGATTTATCTATTTATCAATTTATCAACGCTCGCCGATTTATCTATTTATCAATTTATCTGCCTCCGGAGAAGCGGGGCCATTCAAACCAATGGGTTATAGCGCAAGCTGTTGCGCTTGAGCTCGCACTCAGTGGCAATCGCGATACCGGAGGCAATCTTGCCGCGCTCGCGCAGGCGGAACATGGCATCCACGATGCGATCGCGCAATCCCCAGGGATCGATGGTGTTGATGTACACCTTCGTGCCGCCCTCAAAACCGGCCAGGGTCGATACCCTGAGCTTGATCATCACACGCCACGGCTGCGGCAGATCCACGCTGGGCGGGCGGTGGTGCCACTCTTCATTGCAGGCCACATCCGGACCCACAGCGGCATGCGCTGCGTGGATAAGGTCCGACATCCCGCGAACCTCACCGGGGGTCTGCTCCCAGGGCTCACAGCGCGGCGACTTGGAGAAGATCTCCAGTGTGGGATAGCGGTGGCCAAAGCCGGCGAAGAGAACCGCATAGTCGTTTTCGGCGATAACGAGGTTGCGCTTTGCCGCGTAGCCAACCGCCCAATCGTTGTACATATTCGGGTGCGCCCGCAGAATCGCGTTTTCCTGGTGGGCAGCCATACCTAAGGCGTCAATAGCGACGAGCTGCTTGTGCAGGTGATCGAAGGACGCGCCCGCCGGTGCTAGCCAGTTCTGGAACACGGCGACATAAGAGGCATAGCGGTTGCGCTGGTAGAGCTCGCGCGTCGATTCCGCAGTGAATGTTGTCAGCAGGAAGTGCTCATCGGGGCTCAGCGTGCCGGAGGACGCGAGCTGACTATCATCGACCGCACCCTCCACAAAGTGGCGCGAAGAAATGATGACGTCGTGGCCACCTCCGAAGAAGCCATCGGCGAGGGCGAGCAGGGATTCGTCGTCCAGCGCGGCATCCTTCCCCGCCGCCTTGAGCTTGGTGCGCACCACATTGAGCACATGCAGGCGCCCAGCTTCGTCGGACTCGTAGCGCTCCTTGTGGCGGGCCACGTCGGGGTCCATGGTGAAGCCATAGTTCTCGTGCCAATAGTCATAGGACACGATCTCAAAAAGGTTGGGCACGCGGCGAAAGGCTGGTACGGACTCATCCAGCTCGTGAGGAAGGAGGCCGCGCTGAATCTCCCCCGAAGCCAGAATACGGGACTTTTCCGGTGGGGTATCCAGCATGCGGCCTGAGCAAAAGGCGCAGGTGTGCGTGAAAGCATCGGCCGCCAGCGGTTGTGGGTCCTGTGCTGGATGCGCGAGCGGGCGGTTGCCGCGGCCAGGCACCGTCCACACCTCCGTTCCGGAGAAGGGGTTGACCTGCTTGACGGTCCCATCAGCCATGGTTTGGATGGGCTCGACGCGGCTAAAGAGTGCTTCGCTCATGCAGCCCAGCGTAGACCTCCGCACCCACCGGTGCGACTAGGCTTGGGGTCCATGCAGCACCGATTCTTTGAAGTAGATGTCTTCGCCACTGGTCCGTTCAGCGGAAATCCCCTCGCCGTGGTCGCGGATGCCGATGACTTGAGCACCGAAGAGATGCAGCGCATCGCGCACTGGACCAATTTCTCTGAGACGACGTTTCTGTGCTCGCCTACGGATCCACGCGCGGACTACCGGGTGAGGATCTTTACCCCCTACGAAGAGTTTCCTTTCGCCGGCCACCCCACGCTGGGCACCGCCCGGGTGGCAGCAGAGCTGCTTGAAAAAAGCGGCACCTTAATTCAGGAATGCGGTGTAGGCCTGGTCACCGTGCGCCAGGAGGACGGACGCTTCGCCTTCGCTACCCCACCCTTGGTGCGCGAGGGGGCTCTCAGCGATGCCGAACGAGCCGATGCAGCTGCAGTTCTCGGAGTTGACGTCGACCGCATCGTTGACTCCGGCTGGGTAGACAACGGCCCCGGATGGCGCCTCATCCAGCTGGATTCCGCCGAGGCAGTACGCGAACTCAACCCCACGCCCATGCCTGGCGTGAAGGTCGGTGTGGTCGGCCTCACCGGTGGCGATGCCCCCGCGTATGAAGTACGAGCCATTACCGGGCACTTCGAGGATCCCGTCACCGGGTCCTTCAACGGCGGGGCTGCCCAATTCCTCCGCGCCAAGAATGCAGTTCCTGCTCGCTACACCGCGGCCCAAGGTGGCCAGGTAGGACGCGCTGGTCGAGTCTTCATCGATGACGACGGCGAGAACATCTGGGTGGGCGGCAACGTCCGCGTGCGCGTTCGCGGCGCTCTGGAGTCCCGCGATGCCTAAGCCTTCCTTTCCTGTCGAGCTGCACACTGAGTTCGCCCGCCGCCTACCCCACCTCGTCGCAGAGGCCCGAGGGGAGGAACAGCCCGCGGCGCGGATCGTGGTGCTCAATGAACAGCTGGCTTCTGCGCTCGGGCTCGACCCAGACTGGCTGCGCAGCGATGAAGGCGTGGAGTTTCTCCTAGGCCGCGGCCCCATAGCTCCCCACGCCATGGCCTACGCCGGCTTTCAGTTCGGGCAGTACAACCCATCCATGGGTGATGGCCGCGCTCTCCTACTGGGAGAGGTCACAGGCCCTACTGCTCCCCAAAACCCGGCAGGTCTGTGGGATCTGCACGCCAAGGGGACGGGTCCCACACCGTACTCGCGCTTCGGCTCTGATGGTCGTGGCACTCTGCGCTCGATGCTGCGCGAGTATCTCTTCTCCGAGTCGATGCATGCCCTGGGAGTGCCCACCACTCGGTCTCTCGCGGTCCTTGCCACCGGCCGCCCCATTCAACGCCAAGTGGTGGAGGAGGCGGGCGTACTGGTGCGCGTTGCAGCGAGCCACATTCGCGTCGGCTCCTTTCACTTCGCCGCGCAGTCTCAGCGGCCCGGATTGCTCGAACAGCTCGCCGACTACACCATTGAACGCCACTACCCCGGTGCCGACTATCAGGGGCTGTTCACCCGTGTCATGGATGCGCAGGCCACCACAGTAGCCGGATGGATGCAGCTGGGCTTTATCCACGGCGTGATGAATACGGATAACACCACGCTATCGGGCGAGACCATCGACTACGGCCCCTGCGCATTCCTGGAAAACTATGATCCCGATACCTGGTTTAGTTCCATCGATACGCAGGGCCGCTACCGCTTTGGTCGCCAGCCTGACATGGTGGGTTGGAACCTTGCGCGACTCGCTGAATCCCTGCTGCCGCTTCTCGACGACTCCCCTGACTCCGCCCTCGCTTGGGCTCAGGAGGCCATCAATTCCTTTGCGCAACGCTTCGATAAAGCACGGCGAGTCGAAGCCCTGCAGCGCTTGCAGATGCCTGAAGAGCTTATTCAGGACTACAACGCAGCACTCGCTGAGGCGAGCCCTGACCTCACACAGGCCCACCGGGCTCTTGTCAGCGCCGCGGCAGGTACGCCGGAAGCCGCCTACGAGGCGTTCGCGGACACACACTTCGTTGATGCCTATTGCGCGAGTGGCCCCGACGTTGCGCTGCTGGAGCAGACCGTGCCGCGCGTAATTCCCCGGCCGCGTCTCGTCGAGACTGCACTTGACGATGTCGACGAGTTCTCCTGCCTCTTGCAGGCCACGACCCGTCCCTTCGATCCCGCACCGGTTTATGAACAGCCCGGTGGCACGGGCTTAAGGGACATTTCGTGTGGATAAACCGA